>JAWCDI010000001.1:0-46932 GCA_044343505.1 Candidatus Aenigmatarchaeota archaeon
AAAATTGGATTGAAGACGAAGTTCATAGGACGTCTGGGTTACGATTTCATTTCCAACTTCTTGATAAAAGAAATTCGAAGCATTGGTGTTGAAAGTAGGATAAGAAGAGTTGAAGGTGAAAGAGCAGGTATAACAATTTCGTTAAACTTTGAAGATACGAAAAGGGCTATGATAAGTTTTGTTGGAAGTAATGCAAATCTCTGTAGAGAAGATTTTGAGTTGGATGAAATAGAAGGTGAAGTTCTACATATAGGTGGTTTTAATTTACTGGATAATTTGAGGAAAGATGTTTTCGAGATCTTCAAATATGCTAGGAAGAAGGGGATGAAAACAAGTTTAGATCCGAACTGGGATCCCAAAGGGTGGAGTAAAGAAAGGGTTAAAGATCTGGAAAAAGTGCTACGTTTGAC
The DNA here is from genome assembly GCA_044343505.1 of Candidatus Aenigmatarchaeota archaeon. Lineage (GTDB taxonomy): Archaea > Aenigmatarchaeota > Aenigmatarchaeia > CG10238-14 > SCSR01 > JAVZGQ01. Next base: position 411 of record JAWCDI010000001.1, read on the forward strand.
CAACTTTTTCTTTCCAGATTACGAAGAAGGTAAGGCCATGAGCAAAGTTGAAGATCCGGAGAGAATTGTCAAGAAGCTACTTGAAAAAGGGCCTGAAGTAGTTGCGCTGAAATGTGGGAAAAAAGGATGTTTTGTTGGTAGGTATAAAGAAATTTTACATGAAAAAGCTTTTAAAGTCAAAGCTTTACAAACAACCGGAGCTGGTGATTGTTTCAACGCTGGTTTTTTGAGGGCATACCTTTCAGGATTTACACTAGAAGAATGTGCAAGATTTGCGAATGCTTGTGGAGCTTTGTATACCACGAATTTCGGTAGAGAAAGGTTTGTTAGTGAAAATGTGGTCAAAGGATTTTTGAAGAGCTTTTAATCAAACTACTTTATCACCCTTTTTCCCTGTTCCCAACTCTCCCATTCAAGTTTACACTCCCTACACTTCAAAACGTTGAAACCCTTTTCATAACTTGCATATCCACTACACGTATCACTTTTCGCATGGGTGAATTGGTCGAGTATGGTTGCGTGCTCATGGCAAACAGCTCTTCCACATACTATGCATACACCTCGTGCATCTCTATCACAAAACCAACATTTCATGAAATCACCTCACTATTTCGTTATAAACGTTCAAAAGTTGTTCGGCAGCTTTATTCCATGTGAAAGTGTTTTCAGCGGCATATCTTCCGTTCTTTCCCATCCATCTAGCATGTTCAGGATTTCTCAATATCTCCTTTATCCCCCAAGCGATCGAATTAGGTGCTTGATAAACTCTGTAGCCTGTGACATCATGCCACACCAATTCACCTGCTCCTGTACCGTGGGTAGCTATTACAGGCTTGTAACAAGCCCAAGCCTCTAAAACAACTATACCGAAAGGTTCATTCCTGCTAGGTACTACTATACACTCAGAAGCTTTCATTATTTTCGTCTTCCATTCATCAGGCACGTATCCGGTAAATCTAACAGCATGCCAAACACCGAGCTCCCTTACCCTGTTCTCAAGTTGAGATTTCATGTAGCCATCACCTACGAAAACAAATTTAGCGTTTGGAAAATCTTTGAGCACGTCGGGAATACTTTCAACCAGCATATCAGGACCTTTCTGCACGGTCATCCTTCCAACAAAAGTTATCATCGGGTCGTAGACACCAATTCCAAGATATTGTTTCACATCTTTCCAAGCATCTACAAAACCGTCGAAATTTTTTGCCCAAATTCCATTGGGTATAACCCTTATCTTGTCCTCTGGGACACGGTAAATCCTTTTCACCTCTTCTTTCATAACGTTAGAACAAACTGTAACCCTTTCTGCTATGTAAGTACCGTACCATTCTAAATTCGTTATATCTTTTGCAACACCATCGTGGAAATGGTTCCCATCTCTTCCAAACTGGGTTGAATGAATTGTGAACACAACCCTTTTATTCCTCGCTTTTTTTATTTCGTCTAAAGCGTTAACCACGTGCCAATCATGTCCATGGATCACATCGAAATGACCGGAAACGTTTTCAGTTTCGAAGAAATGATGAGCCATAGATTTACACATGTTGTTCGTCATTTCATAAAAGAAATTTGGGGAAAAATTGAAAGGACATCTATGGTAGTGTACACCATCTATAACTTCATAAACTTTTTGATTCGGTCCTATCCTCGTGAAGACATGAACTTCATTTCCTTTCCTCTCCAGAGCTGCTGCCAATTCCGTAACAGCAACACCCAAACCACCGACAGGAATTGAATGTAATGATTCCCAACAAAAAAACCCTATCCTCATATCAACACCATAGCTATTTAAATTTTCTTCCTACTTGTTTATAAATTTATTATTTTTTAGAAAAATTTTTTCTATCGGGGCTAAATTTTTAAATTCATCTCACTTCATTTTTTCTTCCACGTAATGAGCAAATCTCTTTCCTTGTTCAAACCAGTAATCTATCCCCCAATAAACGTAACAACTCGTTTCAGCAACTAAAAACCATTTTTTAACCTTTAATTTCAATTCAGGATCGAGTTGATGGAATTTTCTACTCAGCTCGAAGATTTTTTTAACAGCTTCCAGTCTTCTCGATCCACCCATCCAACTCTCATGTCCATTCAACCAAGAAGCCCCCAAATCTTTTAACTTCACCTCTTCTTTAACATCTTTCCCTCCATCGTAGAATTTTTCAAGAAATTCCGTGACTGTGAGAGAATAAACTCCTTTACCAATTTTTTCTTTGAAGAATGGTAAGTAAGTTTTCGGAAAGAATTCATTCATCATTACGTTACCATTTTCTCCATCGCTTGCAGTCACTATCAATGCTGGTTTTTCTTTTTCAGAAAAAATCCTCTTTACTTCTAAACACTTTTCGTAAAGTAAATCTGATTCACAACCTGCTTGTTGATCTATGAAATAAGTAGGTACTCTGAATATCGCTATAATTTCTTCGTCACCAGCTCTTAACTTATGAGGTTTACAAACCATCTCGATAATTTTTTTGTAGGGCAATTTCTCGTATTTTTCAACGCTCTGTACCGGTAATATAATCCATTCATAATATTCTTTCAAACATTTTATCAATTCTCTCAAATCTTCTTCCCTTCCAGGTACTCCCATTTCTGGAAGCCAAAATCCTTTGACTTTTTTCAATTCATTCATTCCGAAAATTTTTTCGAAAATCTCTCTCCAACTTTCTACTTGAATTTTCCAATCTTCTTTTGGGGTAGAGGGAAAATAACAATGTGAGTAAGCTGTACCAGCAAATTCCACACATCCTGGAAATTCTTTCAAAACTCTTTTGTAGGCTTGAATTATACTCCCTACATTCTCACCATCTATTGTTATCTCATCCAACACTTTCTTTTCCTCAAGTTCTAATAGCGATTCCAAAAGCACACCGGAAAAATCCAGCATTATTTTAGGCTTAAACCCTTCCCTTGCAAGGATGGATATAAACTTAGCAGGATTTTTGTAAGCTCTTAACATGAGTTTTACATCCCATTTTTCCCTTGTATCTTTCGACTTCAACATTTTTTCAAGGTTCGACACTATTCTATCATCAACCCAAACCAAAGGTTGATGCATGTGCAGCCAGGGAACGTAGAAAACATCCATAATTTTATTTAGAAATTGGAATAATTTTATATGGAATTCGGTTTTAAAATTGAAGGATCTGGAAAAAATTTAAGGTTGAGATTTGATCTTGAAGTTGAAAGTAACGTGAGGAAGTTATCCGAGCTCGTAAATGATGAAGTTATACTCGATGTAGATAATGCTAGGAAATTGTTGAGGGAAAAAGGTGATATCACAATTTATGAAGTATTCAACTTATGGAAGTTCAATAAAGATGCTGAAAGGTTTTTGAAAAAATATGGATTGATGATTGACATAACTTTTTTGAAGAGTGGTGTTTTTTCAACGAAGAAGAACGGTGAAGCATTCTGTACTTATGGCCATATCCATGAAGAAAATTTGGGTGAAGTGTACAAAGTTTTGAAGAATTATTGTTATCTCTTGTTGTCAAACAAACGAAATTTCAAGAGCTATTTGGTAAAGTTGAAGGAAGGTTACTCTTTCTTCATCCATCCTTCTTACATGCACAGGCTAATTTCAGGGAATAAAGATTGTGTTGTTTTGAATTTTGTACCTGAAGATGCCGGTCATGATTATGATGTGGTAAAGAAAAAAGGCTTCCCTTTCCATGTTTTTCATGAAAATGGAAAGCTCGTGTTCAAAGAGAATAAGAAATATCCCGAAACTTCTCTGGTGCTTATAGAAGATATGAAAAAATTTGATGTTGTGGAGATAGCTGAAAAAAAGCCATCCCGCTTGAGGAAAATTTTAAGGAGTCCAAACGATATGCGAAAATTTCTTCAAGATTATTCGTTTTAATCGATCAAATCTTCGGAATTTTAACGATTTTGTAATTTTTTCCAGCCCTACTCTTCAAATCAACTTTCAAATCATTTCCATTTCTTTCGATTTTCATCTCAACTATATCATTTCCAATCCTTTTCTTCCTGATAACTTTCATACCATCCAACATCGAAGGTGAAATGAATATTTTTTTGTCAAGTGCATCGATTTTTATTCCAAGCATAAACTCATCGATGCATCTAACGATAGAAGCGAAACCCCAAGCTTGGAAAAAGCCAGCCGGTTCGTAAAAATGTTCCTTCAAGAGAATAGAATTTCCGTTTTCAGAATCCCAAGCTTCGTCAAGAGAATCCAAACAATTCTTATCGAACATTTTGTTCAATATTTCCAGGTATTTCAAACCTTTTTCAGGTCTTGCGTACTCGAATTCGATACAAGCAACTAAGCCGGTTATCCAACTCCAAACACTACCTTTATGGTAGGCTGAAGAGTTGAACTCTGGATCTTCTTTAGACAAGCTTCTCACACCGAACGATGAAGTGAACTCATCACTCTCTATTTTTTCCAAAACTTTCAAAGGATTTCTCGATACTTTGAAAAGAAGGGGAAATATGGCGTTAACAGTTCTTTTTTCATCTTTGAATTTCCACTTTATCCTATCGAAGTAGAATTTACGATCAGGATTCCAAAATTCTTCAATCTTTTCTTCCACTTCTTTTATCTCGGATAAATCTATTATATCTTCGTTAAAGATGTTACAAAGTTTTCTCAAGGAAAGAAGGGAAGCATACCATATCGCTTGCACTTCCAAAGGTTTACCATCTCTATCCAGAGTGTCCATCCATGTAGATCTCTTATCAGCTTCTAGAAGACCGTTTTCACTCTTACTGAAGCACCATCCAACAGCTCTCAACAAATTCTTCTTGCTGTTCTTCAAGAAATCCACATCCCCCGAATTTTCCACGTAATATGTTAAAGCTATTATCCAAAGAGGTGTGGCATCTATAGAGCCAAAGCTGGTTTTTCCGTCGAGTGAAATGAAATTCGGAATTTCTCCATCATTCGATTGAAACTTCATCAAGGTTTCCAAGCATTTCTTGGCATCCTCGAAATTGCCGTAATCAACTATAGCAGGAATACACCAACCCAAATCCCTGCCCCAAAATTGTGTGAACCAAGGAAGTCCAGCTACATAACCAAATCCCACATCAGATTCAACTTTCAATTTTTCCAAACCAACGACACTTCTCTTGAACAGTTCATTCAACCAATTAACATTACTCTTGAAGAAAGAAGCTGGTGGTAAACTTCTTTTCTTACCTTCTATCGAAGACCTAGCTAAACCTAGGTTGAGAACAGCTTCGTTTTCATTTTTTCCACAAGCCAAGATCATCAGAATTTCCTCTTCCGTTCTTCCGATTTTAATTTTTAATGAAATTTTTCCAGGGATGTAACATCTCTGTAGTTCTCCTGGAAAATGATCCTTGTAAATTTCTTGCCCGCTAACATCAAAAGGTCTTGAAAACCAGAGAGCCACACAACCTTTCTCAGAAGTTACGAATAACATGTTGTCATGTTTCCTCGACCAATACTTCCTATCATGCCAATTTTCCTCCCTATCCCTTATATTCACACCAATCTCAGCAAAAATGTTCATTTCTTTTTCTTCCTCACCCTTGAATTTAAGAAAACACTTGAGAGCTTTTGCTTCTTCTGGTACAAAAACTGTTTCGCTAACTTTGATCCCATTCAAGGAATAAAAATGGGTGAAAGTTGAGCCATCATAATTCATCTCATAACAATTCATCGGGGAAAGCCATTCTTCATCAACCTTGAAAGCGAAGTAATCTAAGAATTTTTTTGATCCAGACCAAAATCCAGTCCACTTGGTTCTGAATCCAGAATCACAAAATCTGTGAAAAAAAGCTTTTTTCCCCGAGAGGATATAGCACTTGTTTGCAAATTTTTCAACTTTCAATTTTTTCATTAAATTTATATAGGGTATAAAAAAATAATATAAACTATGGTTTTCATAACTTTCAATTTTCAAGTACATCAGCCTTTCAGACTATCACACTTTCACTCCGATGGTTTATCTCAAGATGTGAGCAGTTATTTCAACTTTGGTTTGAACAAAATGGTTTTCGAGAAAGTTAGGGACAGATGCTACTTACCCGCTACCAACATTTTACTAGAGCTCATGGATAAATTTAAACATGAGAAAAGGAAGTTCAAAGTGAGCTTTGCGATGAGTGGAATATTTCTGGAATTTTGTGAGAAATATGGGAAAGATGTGTTGGAAAATTTCAAACAACTCATCAAAACGAAAAATGTGGAGCTGATAGGAGAGACTTACTTCCATTCATTGGCAAGTCTTTTCGAAACGAAAGAAGAGTTTGTAGAGCAAGTAAGATTGCACACGCAAGCTATGAAAGATTATTTCAACTTCAAGCCAAGGGTTTTTGTTAATACCGAAATGATTTACAACAATGTCATAGGAAGGATAGTAGAAGATCTTGGTTTCAAAGCTATATTCACGGAAGGTGCAGAGAGGATTTTGGGTTGGAGATCTCCTAATTACGTTTACGTGAGAAAATACTGTTTTCCTGATGATAAGAACTGGAACGAGAGGATAAGGATTTTACTCAGAAATTACAGGCTGAGTGACGATATCGGCTATAGATTTTCAGCTATGAACTGGGACCAATGGCCTTTGACAGCAGACAAATACGCGGCTTGGCTAAACGCAACTCCAGGACAATGTATAAACTTGTTCATGGATTTTGAAACTTTTGGTGAGCACCAGTGGGCAGAATCCGGTATATTCTGGTTTTTAAAATCTTTACCTTTTGAGATATTAAAGTACGATAACCTTGAATTTGCAACACCAAGTGAAGTGATAGAAGTACTTGAGCCTGTTGGCGAAATAGACGTTTTCGAATTTTCCACAGTTTCTTGGGCTGACATGGAAAGAGATGTTTCGGCATGGCTGGGTAACAAGATGCAACAAGTATGTTTCGAAGAAATAAAGAATTTGGGGAACTTTTTGAAAAATTTGGAAGATGGTGAGTTGAAAAGGGTTTGGAGATTGTTACAAACAAGCGATCATTACCACCACATGTGCAACAAGATGTGGTCTGATGGCGACGTTCACAAATATTTCAGTTATTTCAACACACCAGAAGAGGGTTTTGCCAATTTCATGAAGATCTTGAGCGATTTGAAAGCTAAAATCTTCATGAGATTAGGAAAAATTTAACTGGCTATTTTTTTCAATTCATTCAACCTTCTCAAACATTCAACTCTCAAGAATTCCCTTTTTCCAATTCCAGGTTTGAAATAATCTTGCCAAAGAGCTCTTCCAACCATGAAACCGGAAGCCCCACAATTTATCGATATCTTTAGCTGTTCTTTGAATTCTTCAAAATCAACGCCTCTGCTCAATAAAACCCATGGAACTTCGCTACTCTCAGTTATTTTCTCACACCTCTTTTCAAGTATTTCTCTATTTTCCCCAATTTTACCAGGAAACTCAACTTTCAACAATTGAATTCCAAGCCTAGATATTTGTTTAACAGATTTAATTATCAGTTCCGATTTCTCTTCTTCAAAATTTTTTTCATCCAGTGGATAAACAAGGAATTCACATATCAAAGGCAATCCAACATCTTCACACTCTCTTGCAACTTCTTTCACCAATTCTTTTTGTTTTTTGGCTGTTTTGGCTTTTGGGTTGAAGTAGATTAATAGTTTAGCAGCATCCGCCCCGAGTTTTACAGCTTCACGTGGTCCAAATCCTTTTATCAATTTAGTTAGTCTACCATATTCCCCATCTTCATAACCACTTTCTTCTAAAGCAAGGATAAGCCCACATTTCCTTTTCACAACTCTAATCGCAGGTTTTCCATAAATTGGATCTAACAATATTCCAGAAGCTTCTTCACAAAAGATTTTAGCCAATCTTAATTTCACGATTTCCATATCTTTTCTAGTAACAGCTTCAGGATTTTCAGGCTTTATCATTCTTCTCAAAGATTCTCTGTGGTCTAGTGCGACTATATGGAAAAACCCGTTTGAGCACAGTTTATCTAATACCACTGAATCGCCTTCACGATAATTTCCTTTGAAACTTTTTTGTAGAATGAATAAACTTCATCTTTGAAAGGGAGACCAGTAGCACCTTCTCTTGTTACTTTCAACGCACCACAAGCATTCGCAAACTTAACACATTCTTCGATATCATTTCCTTTCAAGAATTTGTGTAGAAAGCCTGCCGTGAAAGCATCTCCAGCACCTATAGTATCAACTACTTTCACTTTAACGGTGGAAACAGAAAAATTACCATTCCTGGAAAAAACGAGAGTGTTTTCTTTCCCACACTTCACGATTATCGTCAACTTCTTCAATTTCTTCCTGAGAAAATTCAAAGCTTTTTTAAAATCCCAAATTTCGGCTATCCTCATTATCTCGACTTTGTTGACGATCAAAACATCGACATTCTTGAGTACTGGATAAAGTTTTTTAAAACCTTCTTGGGATTTAGACCTACCAGGATCGAACGAAACAGTTTTATTCATTTTCTTACCAATTTTTGCTACATAGCTAAGTGTTTCCAAAGTAGTTCCACTCATGTGGAGATGGGCCGAATCCTCTATAGCTTCTTTTGATATATCTGTTTTTAGAAGAGGTTCGTTAGCTCCAACCATTTCAAACATCAACGGTTCACCTCTTTTATCAACTATTATCATACAAACACCTGTTGGTTTTTCTGTTGTTATTTTAACGTACTTTGACTCAACTCCGTACAATTTCAATTGTTCCAGAAGGTATTGACCATGATCATCGTAACCTATCTTTCCTATTAAAGCCGGTTTCATTCCAAGCTTCGATAAATTGCAAGCTACATTTGTGGCAGAACCACCTATACTGTGAGTTATGGTCCCTTTTACAAAACTCATCTTATCCGGCTTGGAGAATTCTTCAACGAAAGATCTTGTATCGTAAACTATATGACCAATACAAACAGCGTCGAACATAATAATTATTTGAAGTTTCCCCTTTTTATTTTTCCTTTGAACTTTTCGTAAGAGAATTTTAAAGCTTCTATTCCTGGCATAGGACTACCAGAGAGATAAGTTATTAAAGCTCCTCCACCTAAGCTTATGTAAGAAAATTTCTCTTTTTCGATACCAAGCTTTTCTATCGCCAAGCTTGTGTCTCCGCCTCCGATCAAACTGAAGGATTTTGAGTTAGCTATAGCTTTAAGAATTTCTCTAGTTCCAATTTCAAATCCATCTTTCTCGTAAACTCCTGCAGGACCTTTCACGACTATGTTTTTAGCCTTACTTATAAATTCAACGTAATTTTTAATAGTTTCTTTTCCTATGTCAAGGATCATATTATCACAAGGGAGTTCTTCCACCCTTAATTCTTTTCTTTTCCCATTTTCTTCTACAGCCACATCTACAGGAACTTCTATTTTTTCTCCACGTCTTTTTAAAATTTCCCTCGCTTTAGGTATCAATCCTGAAAAACCCTTTTCTTCAAAAAATTTTTCCGTGGCTTTTCCCAATTCATAGTTAGTTGCTAAAAAAATTTCACCCACAATACCACAAGTTAAAACTTTTTCGATACATTCAGGCTTTTTTTCAAGGAAGTGCTCCATTATTTTTAAACAATCATCAGGCTTTGCTCCACCAAGGATGAAAACACTTGCTCCACTGTGCACTTTTTCCACACAGGTTATTTCTTTTTCCATGATTTTTCCAGCAACCGTTGGCAACAAAGGCGCAAACCCTACGATTGAAGCATGAGATCTATGGGAAACAGAAAAGGCATCTAGCACGAATACATCAGCAAGTTTAGATAGGGTTTGCACAAGTTTGCTCTCGGAATGTTCTTCTATACTTTTCTCTTGAGTTTCCTCGTCTAAAAACCTCACGTTGTCGAGGAGCAAAGCTTCACCTTCTTTCAAATTCTTTATTTCATTCAAAGCTTTTCTCCCAACAACATCATCAACAAATTTTACTTCTCTACCCAAATGTTTACTCAAAAGCTTTGCATGTTCTTCCAAACTCGTGAAATCTTCATCCCCCTTCCTACCTTGGTGAGCGAGAATAACAACTTTTGACTTTTTGTCCAAAAGAAATTGAATTGTTTTTGCATGCTCTCTTATCCTTTCACAATCTTCTATCTTTTTTTCTTCTTTGTTGTAGGGGGCATTCAGATCTACTCTTAAAAGGACAGTTTTTCCTTCTAAGTTAAAATCTTCTAACGTAAAAAATTCTTTCATGAGTTCACTTTTCAATTCCCAAAGCTCTATTCGTCTTTTCTATCGATTTAAATTTATCGGTTTCAATTCCAGTTATGGCTCTAATCGCATCTATTGTTTCAGGAATTACAATTGCTTCTGAATGCACAACATGGATCCAATAAAATCTGTTTTTTTCTACTGTAATGGATTCGTCCAAAATCGCAACTTCATACATATCATACCTTGGTCTACAAAGATCTCTATATCTTTCTATTATTTCAGAAGTTGCTGTATAACCATGGGAAGCTTTTAGCAATATCATCCTAGACCCTTCTTCAAAAGCTTTTTTAAATTCTTCTATGCTCGATTGCTTCTTTAACTTACCTGTTATCATGTGGACATGAGCTAAAGTCGAAGGAACCTTAACTGCCATGGTTTTAATGTTTATTTGAGGTAGGACAGTTTGTAAGTCAGGACCTTGATGCGAAGGAACGTGGGTTTCTGGAACGATAGCATTTATCGGTCCGGATTTTTCATCCCAAGGATCTGTTGCCCTTCTCACAAGAGCTACGAAAACTTCTTCAACTCCGAATTTTTGGTCTATCGTGAAAAGCGTTCTTGCTAGAGAAGTTGTGTTGCAACTTACAACCCTGACAGAATTTTTATTCAAAGCCTTTTCATAATTTGCTATTGCAACAAAACTTACATCGGCAACTTCTGCTCTCTCCCCACCTTGAAACACCATTTTAACTTTATACTTTTGGTACAAAGGCTTATTCTTCTCACCAATTTTTGCTGGCGTGCAATCACAAATAACATCAACTTCTCCGGAAGCCAGCAAATCTTCAAGTAATCCTTTAACGTACATTCCACCTTCAGTCAAAGCTTTCATACCTTCTTGATTAGAAGCATACAAATCGGTTTTGTACAGAGGCCCTTTAGGTTCAAGAACAGTTCTCAACCAGCTTGTAGGAGCAACATCTGCTATACCAACAAGCTTCATATCATCTTGAAGCTTAATAGCATGAGCAACTCTTTTCCCAATTGTGCCAACACCATTTACAACAACCCTTATCATGTGCCTCTTTAAATTAAATTTGTTGTAGGGATTAAATAAATTTAATCGAGGAAAAAGCTTGTTTTTGTTAAACTCTTCAACAAGTCCGAGTTAAAGTAATAAAAGGAAGAAGAGAGTAGAAGCTATAGAAGTTGTTATCTACCAACGAAAAAGTTTTAACTATTTGTTGAAGGTAGTGGTTATTGACTTTAACCCAAGCTTGAATTTCAAGTTGGCAAAAAACTTGAAATTCGACAAACGAAAGAAAATGTTGATCAAAATTGCAAGCGTGAGTGCTTATTTGCTGCAGGTAATGTTACTGATGTTAAATAGAAATAGATAATAATAGCTACAGGAGAAAGTGTTAAAACTGCCCTTTTGGCTCACGAATACCTTCAACGTAAGTCTCTTATGAAATATCATTGAAGTGTGTAGCCACCATCCGCAACTATACATTGGCCTGTTATAAAACTTGAATCATCGCTCGCCAGGAAAACTGCTACATTCGCTATGTCTATTGGCTTACCCCATCTCCCTATTGGAATTGCTTTTTTCAGCTGCTCGTACATTTCTGTTCCTAAAGCTTGGGTCCCAGGTGTCTCTATCGGGCCAGGAGCTATGGCATTAACGTTTATGCCAAAGGGAGCGAGCTCTAGAGCTAAAGCACGGGTGAAGCCTACCATTCCCGCCTTGCTTGCAGAGTAGTGAACAAGTTGCTGAAAGCCTATAACACTTCCTGCTATCGAGGAGATGTTTATTATCTTACCATATCTTTGTTGAACCATGATAGGAACAACAGCTTTAGTACAATTGTAAGTTCCTTTCAAGTTCACGTTCAAAACTTTATCCCAATCTTTCTCTTCCATCTCAACAAAAGGTTTGAAGGGAAATATACCAGCGTTGTTGACTAGAATATCAATTCTACCGAATTTATTTAAAACTTCTTGAGCCATTTTTTCCGCATCTTCCCTGCTAGAAACATCAACTTTTAAGGCTAAGGCCTCACCTCCCAAACTTTCTATCTCTTTCGCTACTTCTACCTCTTTTCCTGTTATGTCCGTGACAACAACTTTTGCTCCCTCTTTTGCAAAACACAAAGCTATTTCCCTTCCTATACCTTGACCGGCACCAGTAACTATTGCAACCTTGTCTTTCAGCTTCATATTATTAAATTGAGATTTTTTAATATATTTTTATTCAATATTTTTTGCAAATTCTTCCAAAATTTTTTCATGGTTACTTGCTTTAACGACACTTGAAGAAACTAACACGCCAACAGTACCTAGCTCAAAAGCTTTTTTGACATCCAAGCCAGAAGAAATTCCAGCTCCACATAAAACTTTCACTTCAGGTTCAACACTCCTTATAACTTCCACAAATTTCTTCACGCTATCAGGCTTTATCCTGGAAATTGCTCTTCCGGTTCCGATCAAAACAGGATCTTCGTAAGCTAAAAACTCAGGCTTTAATCTTGCTATTTTCTTCCCTTCTTCCAAGCTTTCAGCACAACAAACTGTAACAAGCCTATTTTCCTTAGCAACTTCCACACACTTTTTAATTTCTTTAAAATCAAGCTTTTTTTCAGAATGATTTAAAATAACACCTTTGGCACCAGCTTGTTTGATAGCTTTAGCACTTATGTGTCCTGTGAAAGGGCCTTCTTCAACAGCATCCAAGTGTTGAGCAAAAACTGTTATTTTCAGATTTTTCGCTATTCGTGGTATGTCTGTGAACTGAGGTGCGACCGCAAAATTCACACCAGATTTTTTAGAAATTTTTTCACAAATTTTTGCGAGCTTGTAAGCTTTTCTCCCAGAAATATAACACTTGAAATTTATGAGGATCAACGGTAACTTCATAATTCTATTTTGGAAGTGCTAAGAAAAATTTTTACCATCTCTTCTTAGCACCAATAGCTAGAGAAATCTGTTCTAAAGTTAAAAATTTTGTTTTAAGCTTGGAAGCATCAGCCTCTTCTATTTTCTTAAATTCTTTATTTCTAAATTCTTCCGGCAAACCTACAAAAACTTTGAGGTTTTTGTAGGCTTTTCTTCCCTTCGCTTTCTTCCAAGGTAGCATACCTCTCACAGTTCTTCTGAAAATCCCGTCAGGAGTTTTGGGAAAGAAAGGTCCGTGCTTAACGTCGCCTCTCCAAATCTTTTCTAAATATTTTTTTACGATGTACTTCGGATTCCCGGAAACCACAGCTTTTTCACAATTAACAACGAAAACCTTCTCCCCATTCAACAAATCTTTTGCTATTCTTGAGCAAAGTCTTCCCAAAATTTGATTCTCAGCATCGTATATTATCATAACTACACCAAAATCCTAACTCCACTTCCTTTTGGATTTTCTTTCAACAGATCTTCTATTTTCATCGTTCTACCACCAACTTTTTTAATCTTTTCTTCAGCCTTTGATGAAAATCTCCATGCCGCGACTTTAACAGGTTTTGTTATCTTGCCATTACTCAAAACTACTCCAGGAACCACGACAGTTTCTCCTTCTGAACAATTTCTATCTATTTCATAAACATTCACTTCAACTTTTTTCCTCCTCGGTCTTTCCAGTTTTTCAGCTACGGCATACCAAATCGGGGCATTGAGCTCTCTCGATTTTCGTTTCAATTCTTCTATCAGTTGCTGTAAGTATGGATTTGTGGGTCCAGTCGGCTTCATTTGACCACTCTCTTAATTTTTGATTAATAGTTTTTAAGCTTTTTCAACTCTTATTTTTTCTCCATGTTTCACCCTCTCAAGTACTTCGATAAAATTTTCAGTTGTTATTCTACCAAAAACGTTTACAGGAGAATAAGCTCTAGGTTTTTCATTTTTTGAAGCAGGAGTTTTACCGAAGAAAATACAGAAGCAGGAACCTTCAACCCAATAAGCTAGGTCACCAACTTCAACCTCTTCTTGCGAGTTTTCCTTCTCGATTCTTACCGGAATTTCAAAGTAAATTTCTTTACCCCATAATTTAGCTTTACTTTCTATCGGCAAAGCTTGAATTATGGCTCTGGCTGTCTTTGGATTTTTCGTTTCATCTATTTCAGCTTCTATAGTGCCAAACCTGGTTTTAATTAAAATTTTCATATGCGCCAGCCGGGATTTGAACCCGGGTCCCATTCAAGTCAACATAGCTTGGGAAGCTCGTGTCCTACCAGGCTAGACTACTGGCGCATCATTTAATTTTTCTCTTATCTTTATAAATCTCCTTCGAAAGCTATAAATACAACCAAGTTATAAAGGAATATTATGTCTGTGTTTTGTGAGATGATTGTAAAACAGATAATTCCGGCTGTTAGAGTGAGGACTACAAAACAACTTTATGCTAATGGGATGAAGCAAGAAGATATTGCGATGAAGCTTGGTTTAACTCAAGCTGCTATAAGCAAGTATTTGACGGGAAAATATACGCAAGAAATAAGAAAGTTGGAAAGGAGTGAAGTAGTGAAGAAAATTTCTGACGAAATCGTTAGGGTGATTCTGAAAAAATCTTTCAAGAGGTCAGACTTTCAAAAAATCGTTTGTGAATATTGTAAAAAGGAGATGAGGTGATTTTATGAGCTATGATTTGGAGGAAATAGATTTTCCTGAAAAAAAGAAGAAGTACAGGAGAGTTTACAAGAAAGGTTTCAGGAGAAAAAGCGTTCAGAGGTTGTAAGATGAAGAGAATTTACATGGATTACGCATCAACCACTCCTGTAGACCCAAGAGTTTTAAGGGCCATGTTGCCATACTTTTCAAAAAAATTTGGAAACACGATGAGTTTACATTCTTTTGGACAAGAAGCAAAGAGAGCCCTGGAAGATGCGAGGGAAAAAGTTGCTAAGCTCATGAACGCTGAGGATGGCAAAGTGATTTTCACAAGCAGTGCAACCGAAGCTAACAATCTTGCTTTGAAGGGAATAGCTTTTGCCAATCGCGACAAGGGGAAACACATAATTGTTTCTTCCATAGAGCACCATTGCGTTCTTGAAGCTGCTCGTTGGCTTGAAACTCAAGGTTTTCAAGTTAGTTACTTGCCTGTGGACAGATATGGTTTAGTTGATCCTGGAAAAGTGGAAGAAGAGATAAGAAAAGACACTATCTTGGTTTCGATCATGCACGCAAACAACGAAATTGGAACTATAGAGCCAATAGAAGAAATAGGTAGGATTTGCAGGCGAAGAGGAGTTTATTTCCACACAGATGCTGCCCAAAGCTACGGAAAAATTCCAGTCGATGTAGAAAAAATGAACATCGATTTGCTCACGGCTAGCGCTCATAAGATGTATGGACCAAAAGGTGTGGGAGCTTTGTTTATTGCTGATAACGTGAAGATTGAGCCTTTGTTACATGGAGGTGGTCATGAGTTTGGCTTTCGTTCCAGCACTGTAAATGTTGCTGGTATAGTTGGTTTTGGTGTTGCTGCTGAAATTGCAAAGAAAGAGATGAAAGCTGAATCTACGAAGTTGAAAAAGTTTAGAGATAAACTGATTAAAGGGGTTCTAGAGATAGAAAAATCTTACTTGAACGGCCATCCGATTAAAAGATTGCCGAACAACACAAACTTCAGATTTGATTTCATAGAAGGCGAGAGCTTAGTCACTTACCTTGATATGAAAGGTATAGCAGCTTCAACCGGTTCGGCATGTTCTTCAGAATCTTTAGAACCAAGCCATGTTTTGCTGGCTATTGGCTTGAAACCACACGAAGCTCATGGAAGCTTGAGATTAAGCTTGGGAAGATGGACAAAAAAAGAAGAAATTGATTATGTGCTTGAAGTTTTGCCTGGTATTGTTGCAAAGTTGAGAGAAATTTCACCTTATAAAGAAAAGTGGTGAGATGAAACAATCTTTGCCTTATTCCAAACAAATAATTGAACACTTCAAAAAACCAAGAAACATGGGCAGAATTAAAACTCCCGATGCTATAGGTGAAGCTGGAAACTTGATATGTGGTGACGTTATGAAACTTTACTTGAAAATTGGAAAAAATAAAAAAGGTGAAAAAATAGTCAAAGACATAAAGTTTGAGACTTTTGGCTGTATTGTTGCAATTGCTAACAGTAGCATGCTCACAACAATGGTTAAAGGAAAAACTTTGGAAGAAGTGATAAAGATAAAAAAAGAAGATCTGATAAAAAAGCTCGGCAAACCTTTACCGTCAATAAAAATTCATTGTTCAATTTTGGCTTTGGATGCTTTGCACGAGGCTTTGTATGATTATTATGTTAAAGAGAAGTTACCAGTTCCCGAAGAACTCAAGATATCTCATGAAAGAATTGAAAAAAGTTTAAAGGAAATAGAAAAAATGCATAGAGGATTTGTTGAGATGGAGAGAAAAATTCTAAAGTAGATGCCAATTCTTCTCGTAAAAATCATGGGCTTTTAAATAATATTCTATACTACTTTTTCTGGGCTCCAAGGCGTGGAGATATTCCAGCTTTCTGCATCTTTTCAGGATATTTATCTCCTCGTTCATTTTGTTCAAATGTAGCACTAAAATGGTACTTAACTCTGTTATAACTTCATTTTTTCATTATAGTGAGAAGTTGATGGTAAGCAAGGGAAATGACTATTTAAAAATTTTTCCATTTTTTCCTCTTTATGCAACAATTCATGTATAGCTATACTCTTAACTACACTTAACACATCTCGACCTAACCATTTTTCATAAGTTAAGAGTTTATCTAGAAATAAAAATTCACCTTCCATACCAGCAGGGGCTTTCTTCATTTCTAAATTAAATCTACCATTTCTCAAGTAATCATTGACAGGAAAATAAAAAACTTCTCTATAGAATGGATCTAAGTCATTACACATTAAATCTATTAAGTCCCGATCTTCGGGACTTATTTCTTCTTTTTCTCTACACCATTTTATCAGTTGGGTTGGAGGTAAAATAGGTAAGAAACCTCCATCTACTAAATGTTTATATTCGTAAGACTTTTTAAATGCAATTTTTACGTCTAGAGTTTTCATTCCGATGATTTCTACTTCGTCTTCAACAAGCTCTATCGAAAGATCGAAGAATACTCCTTTTCTTTTCATACTCTCCCTAAATTCATTCAATTTTTTTAACTCATCCTCCATCTCAGATTCCTTCACAAGAAGATTATACGTGAATTCATCTATCCTGAAGTGTAAAATTTTATCTAGAAGAGTCATGATATAAGGTACAGAGACTATACTAATTTCTCCCAAGTTCTTACCCAAAGTTTTGGTAATAACCAGAATACCTTCTTTCACACATTCTTGTGCTACTTGTTCGTTCAAAAACATGATATTTAGAGGAAGATTTAAATTTTTAAATTTTTAGATTGAATGAAAATTAATAAAAAACATCAATCGTTTAAATCTTTTTCTTCTTTGAAAGCTATCAATTTCAACAAATAAATAATTCTCAATACCCATTCAAGACAAATTGTAAAAAGAAGGTAGAACAAAACTCCTGGGAAAGATGAGAGCAAACCTTCCCATCTTTCAAGGAGTAGCTCAGGTGAGAAGAAAGTCGGGTTTATTAAGAAGATGAGGAGAAAAGTTGTCGGGATTATGGTTGCCACATCCTTAGCCAAATCTTCCTTGTAATAGGCGGCAATCCTGGTGAAAGAGATTACCGATATCGATACGAAGAAAATTTCTTCTACGCTTAAAGATTCTGAAAGGAATATGAGAAAGATTGAAAAGATCAAAAACCAGAAGAAAGTGTAAATAGGGAAGATAAAAGTATATTTGAAGAAAAAAGCAAAAGCTTCTCCTACTCTCTCCCACTTACTCATGTAAGTACTTAAGTTTATTTTGAACAAATCTCTCCTTGCAAGCGTGGAGTAAAATTTCCACATGATCACACCGAAGATGAAAAGGGCAAACGTGAAAATTGAAATCCTCAAGAAAGGTTCACCGACTATGGAAGAAATTTGGTGATAAAAAGGTAGCTTGGCCATCAAGGCAAAAATTCCTTCCAGTGCCATAATTAATTGTTAGGTTTTGGAATAAAAATGAGTTTTTTACTCTTCTATTTTTTGAAGGTTGACTTTACCGTTGACTCCAGATTGGAAATTGTGAGGAAGAAAGAAGATAAATTTTTTCTTCTAGTCAGATCCTAACAAATACCTACTCATATCTTAAAGCTTCAACCGGCTGAAGCTTTGCAGCTCTCCTTGCCGGTAAAAGACCAGAAAGAACTCCTATTAAAACTGAGAAGCTAATGGTGAAAAGAGCGAGCTGAGGTGAAATGTGAACGACTGTTCTTGATACACCAGTCATCCCCACCATCCTTATTCCAATTTCTGATATAATACCAGAAGCTATGAGACCGAAGAAGATTCCTATGAGACCTCCAACTAAACCTATCAAGCCAGACTCTATCAAAAATAGAAGCATGACTTCACCATCAGTTGCACCTAAAGCTTTAAGCGTACCTATCTGCCTTGTTCTTTCCATCACGGACATGAACATCGTATTGGCAATTCCTACAGCTCCGACTATCAGAGAAATTGCTGCTATTCCAGCTAAAAAGAAATTCAAAGTTCCCATAACACTCAACACTCTTTCTTGAATGCTTTTGACAGAAGTTATAGTGTAGTCTTTCGTTTCTTCTGTCACTTTTCTTGAGAGCATCAAAAGTCTATCGATTTTTGCTTCAACTTCATCCACAACTTCAACATCACTAACCTTAACGAGAATTGAGTTGTATTCATTTGAGGTTATATTCAGAAGAGTTTTGGCTGAAGTTAAGGGTATATAAATTGAGTTGTCAATACCTATCATTCCTCCAACGCCAGTAGAAGCTTTCAGAATTCCAACAACCCTGAAAGATCTTCCACCAACGCTTATTCTGGAGTTAAGTGGGATTGGGTTCTTGAACATTCTGTTAGCAACATAGTTTCCAATCACCACAACATCCACATCTCCAGGCATCAAATTTCTCCCTTCTTCTAATTCAAGGTTCACGATATCTTTCCAAACAGTTGGGTTTACACCTTGAACTAAAACATAAGTTTTTTCTCCTAAGTAGCTCAGTTCAGCTCTTCCAGAAATCATTCCACTTACGTATTTCACCTCAGGAATCGACTTGATGATTTGAATGTCCTTATCATTCAGTTTTGCTAGAGCTCCACCAAACCTTGCTTGAAGAAACGTTCTTACATCAGCAAATTCCCCTCTTGCCCTTGTCGCTCCAGGTGAAATTGTTATCAAGTCTCCACCCAAGCTGCTTAGCTGAGAATAAATACTTTCCCTCATACCTTCGCCAACGGAAAGTATGCTTATCACCGCAGCTATCCCTATCACTATTCCTAAAATGGTGAGCCAACTCCTCAATCCTCTTTGAGAAAGATTCCTTACGGAAAAGCTTACGGCATCGCTAACCCTCATTTTTACTTCCTTTTAAAATTCTTGAATTTTTTGAAGACAAAAAAATTTAGAAAAACTATAACAAGAATTATCCCAGCCATGCCAATTATGATGTAGAGGGTGCTGTTGTTCATCAAAGGTGATCTCGTGGATTGTGTTCTTGCAATAGGGATTGTTTTGTTGCCAAAAATTCTCAGCTCATTCCCGCTAACTTCTTTTTGTAAAACCCTCCTCATACCAATGGCATCCGTGTAGGAAATTTCGACCAAAAGATTCTTCGTCTTGTTCACATCAGGCAAGCTCATCATCTGGAAAGTTGCAAAGGTGTAGTCGCCTGGGTTTAAATTACCTACCATGCTTGAAGACGCTCCTACAACAGCAAAACCTTCTTGCCTAGGTATTTTCACGAGAACGGAATAAGCTGGATTCATCCCGGTGTTCGCAATGGTAAGAGTTACAGAAGAGGAAGAAGCTTCTTGAACGTTAACTTCAAAATCAGTTTCACCACTTATCTCTATTCCTGCCGTTGAAGTTATCGTTTGGTTTGCTCCCGATTTGTCGGTATATTGGAATGTTATAGCTATTGGATAAATGCCTGGAGTTGCGCTTGAGCTTACAGCAACTTCTCTCGTGATTTCATAGAAAGAATTTGGAGGTAAAGTTGAGATCACTGCTCTATTGTCATAGCCAACCGGCAAGATGTAATTTGAAGCCGACCAAGTGAAGATCAAATTGTTTATTTGCAAGTTACCCGTGTTTGCTAAAGTGAAAGTCAAGTTCGTCCTTTCTCCTGGTTTGAGAGAAGATGGTGAGATGGAAAGTAGTTGAATTGTTGATGGGGATTGAATACTTATTATCACATTCGGCGTGATCGTTCTACAAACAGAATCTTGACAATAATCTATTTGAAATTTCACGTTGTACAGGCCAGGAGAAGCTGTGTTTAAAACTGAAAATTTAAATGTCGCTATAGCAGTGTCACCTATTCCTAAACCACCGAGCTCAGATATCCAATCACCAGAGATTTTTATCGGTGCATCAGAAGAAACTCTTGAAATTTTAACTTGAGTAGCGATAGCATTTCCGGTGTTCTTCAAAGTCATTTGGATATAGCCATCATTTCCAGGATAAACAACATTAGGATAAACGGAAAAACTCGCTTGGATTATCGGGTCGGCAGCAAGGACAATTTCAAAAGTTGAAAGGAAAATTAAAGTCAAAATCGCTGATAAAATTTTCCCCTTCATATCAACCTCCTTTAATTATTCTACCTTAATTATTCTACCATCTTTTAAATAAATTATCCTTTCAGCATATCTTGCTATGTTCATTTCATGCGTAACCATAACGATAGTCTTGCCATCTTCTTTTAGTTTGTCGAATATCTTCATGATTTCTTCTCCACTTTTCGAATCTAAGTTTCCAGTTGGCTCATCAGCCAAAATTAAAGCAGGATCATTCGCTAAGGCTCTCGCTATCGCAACCCTTTGTCTTTCTCCTCCAGACAATTGAGAAGGTAGATGATCTGCTCTTTTCTCTAAACCAACTTTTTTCAGCAGCTCGATTGCACGTTTTTCACTTTCCTTTTTATTTTTTTCAGCGATAATCATGGGTAGTTCAACGTTTTCCAAAGCAGTTAGAGTCGGATACAAGTTGAAAAATTGGAAAACGAAACCTATTTTTTCTCCTCTTAATCTCGCTAGCTGCTTATCTTTCAGCTTGGAAGTGTCGATACCATCTAAAAAAACCTTTCCAGAAGTTGGTTTATCTAACAGACCTATCAAATGAAGAAGAGTGGATTTTCCTGAGCCAGATGGTCCTATAATAGCAACAAACTCCTTTTCCATTATCTTCAGATTCACATCTTTCAAAGCAACGACTTCAACTTCATCCATCTTGTAAATTTTACTTACATTTTTTAATTCCACTGTAGGTTTCATTTTCCCTTGGTTTCATTTATGTAAAACTATACATAAAAAGGAAAATGTTGGTTTTCTTGTATAAAGATTTAAGGTTTGCCAAACGTTCCAGAAACAAAACTAAACCAAAAAGTATACAAGCAACTCAAATTTGATACACAAATTCATTTTACATTTTCAATTTTTTTCCTTAACTTTTAAATTTGGAAGTTAATAGGTATTCGGCCGGTATTTTCAAAATCAAATTCATGGGAGAAGGAAAAAGTGAAAACTCGGAATACCAATTTGGGGATGCATAAAAAATGTTTTGTAATTGCAGACCAGCTAATTCGTCATAACTCAAAAAGAGCTGGTGTGGCATTTCGGATCTACATAAATAGCATTTATACCATTTTCCTTCTTTCAACAGAGGCATGAATTCTACCTCTATTATTTTATAACCTATTCCAATCTTGGAAAAGAAATCTTTAGAAGCAAATAAATATACTTCATCTCTTTCCTCAGGAAAGGGATAAACTTTTCCAAAGAAAAATTGTTGTTTGATTATTTCACCATATCTCGACCAATCCATAAAATTAATTTAGGAAAAAAATTTTTATTTTTAAAAATCTTGTTGTCGGAAATGAACATGCAGAGGTATGGGATGAACCAGTTTGAACTGTTTTGTTTAAAATTGGAGTTTTTTAAATACTATTGAATATTTTGTTGTTCATGTAATTTACGACCGCTTGACATCTTGCTTGAAACATCTTCTTATATTTTAAGATGAAATTAAATGTTGACATAGAAATGATAATTGAAGATAAGGTTTATGGTAGTTTAAAGATAGACGATCCATTAATAGTCGAACTTATAAATTCTAGACCTTTTCAAAGACTTAAAGGGATAACTCAAAGCGGTTATGCATTTTTTCTCAGTCCTAAACACCCTTACGCAAAATTTAAAGTCACAAGATACGAACATTCGATAGGTGTTTATACTTTACTAAGGAAAATTGGTGCTTCAAAATTAGAGCAAGTAGCTGGTTTATTGCATGATATTTCTCATCCAGTTTTTTCTCATTGCATTGATTTTATTTACGGAAGAGAGTTGGAACAAGATTTTCATGAAATTTTTCATGAAAAAATCATGTTAAATTCAGAGATTTCTGACATTTTAAATAAATATAAAGTGAAACCTGAAGAAATTTTGGATGGAAACTTCAATTTAATGGATAACGAAATACCTGATATCTGTGCAGATCGCATAGACTATTCTCTTAGAGACTCTGTTTGTTGCTTAGGTTTAGAAAAAAGTAAAGCTAAAAACATAATCGATTCACTCGTAGTTCATGAGGGTGAAATAGTTTTTTCAAATTTCAGGGTTGCTAAGACTTTTGGTGAAATATTCTTAGAAATAGGGGATATGTATTGTAACCCACTTCAAGCAACACTTTTTAAACTAGTCTCAGAAATAGTAAAATTGGGTTTAGAGGAGAATGTTCTTAAAGAAGAAGATTTATTTTCAGAGGAACCAATAGTATACAATAAACTTGTTAGAGCACATCACAAAGGAATTAACGATTTATTAAAAATTATTTCAAACCTAAAAGTAGTAGAAGATCCAAAAGATTATGACTTTTATTTAAAATCAAAAGTAAGATACGTAGATCCAAAAGTATTATTCGAAAAAGGAACTAAAAGAGTTTCTGAGCTTGATGATAAGTTCAAACAGAAGATAAGAGATTTTATTAATAGAAAAAGTAAAGGATTCTATGTTAGAATACTGAAGTGATGAACATAAAAATGATACTTACTTCCTGTTAGTATATTCCATCATCAACTACACTTAAGGACTGGGAAATCGAAAATTCACGCCCAGGGTGGGATTTGAACCCACAAGGGCAAAAGCCCACCAGCTCTCCAGGCTGGCGCCATACCAGATTAGGCGACCTGGGCACTAAACTTAAGATAAATTTTTTAATATTTAATTCCTGATATCATTCATCTATCAATGCTCTTGGGCTTTTGAGAAATACGTGTTTACATTTTTCACATTCATAAGCTTGTGGATAGCTTGCTTGTATCAACCTCAACTTCGTTGACCCACATTTTGGACATTTTTCATCCATAATTTTCATCTTTGCAATCTTCACAAATGAAATTTCCTTCAACTTCTTTAAGATCATCTGATTGATTCCCACAAATTTCACACATATTCGTATCGAACAATTCTCGTTTATCAGTTATAACTACTGGCAGTAAATTTCTTGTGAGTATTGTTTCTTCTTCATGACCAACTTCAAGAAAATCAAAATTGAATTCACGAATAAAGTTCTTTCCCAATTTTTCATTTTCCAAAGATAAAAATCCGTAAACTTCCTTGGAATAACAATAAGGACAAATTATCGTTTCCAATTTACCACCACATTTAATACATCTTTGAACTTCTTGAAAAGATTCGAAGATCTTTTTCAATTTTTCATCGAATTCTTTAAACTTTCCTAAAATTTTTGGAATTCTTGTTTTTATCCATTTCTCTACAGACGATCCTAAACAATTCACACAAATAGGGTTGAAAAGAGGTTCGAGACATATTTTACATATTACCGTTTCCATCGTGATGGAGTAAAAATCCCGACTATAAAAATTTTATCAATAGAATTTGGAGAAAAATGCATATTTTATAAAAATTTCTACGTTATAGAAAAATTTAAATACAGGAAAAAACACTATTTTCTCGTGTTGAAGAAGAGAGAAAAACAAGTTTTTATGAATTTGATAAAGAATGCGAGGATGCCAGACAAGCATATAGCTAAAATTTTGGGGATAACTCAACCAACGGTTACAAGAATAAGACAAAAACTGGAGAAAAGTGGATACATCAAAGGTTACAAACCTTTGATGGATTTCCAGAAGTTGGGTTTAAGTTTAATAGTTTTAACTCTGTTTAACATAACCGATTTATCAAGAATAGATCAAGTCAAGAAGAAAATAATTCCAAACTTGAAGAAAATGCCTGAAATTTTTTTAATAGCAGAGGGTGAAGGTATGGGAAAAACATGTTTGATAATGTCTGCCCACAAAGATTTTCAAGATTTTGAAGAATGGGTGGTTGATCTTAAAAAAAAGAATGGAAAATACATGGAAGATGTTGAACACTTCCTTTTTTCAACAAACAATATTCATAAAGAATTTTCTATTGAAAATGCTGTGATAGAATTTTTAAAGGGTGAGCATGAAAGATAGAAGAATTGCTGAAGAAAGCAAAGTTATTGAAGCGATAAGAGATGTCTTGAGGAAAAGGCTTAAAGTTGAGTCTCAAGAAGAGTTAGCTGAACTTGTTTTGAGAAAATTGAAAAAAGAGAATAAAGATTACACCTTATCACCGATAAGAGTTAAAAGGATAGCTTTGAAAATTCCGGAAGTCGAGGTTAAGGCTAAAACGAAGAAAACTTTGAAATTACCGAAAATCGAGAAGTGTCCGATTTGTGAAAGTGGTATAGAGCCTGTAAAGGTGAAGAATCTTATGAACAAAGAAATAATAATTGGATACAAGTGTACTAGTTGTGGATATCAGAGCGATTTAGAAGCTTTCATGCCTATGAAGTATATTTTCCTGTTAAAACAAAAAACTTAAGCCAAAAATTGTTTCTCATATTCTCTCAAATATTCAACGCTTCTCTTCACATCAGCAAAAAGTTTTTCCACATAAACAACATGCTCTTTCTTTATTTCTCCCTCCTTTTTATCTTTCGCGACTTCAAAAGCTGGAGCTATAAGTTGAATAGCATACCTCAAGCTACTGGCCAAACCAATTTCAGTTAGATATTCCAAAGCTTCTTCCGATATCTTTATCTTTTCAGATTTTGCCCTTATTTCGATTATCTTCCTTATTTCATCTTTACTGTAAGGCTTGGTGTTTATTATCAACAACCTATCGATTAAATCTAAAGGCATACCATGTGGAGCTTTGATATCGGTGCCTCTTATGGTAGAAAATCCCCTGTTCGTGGCGAATATTATTATTGGCGCTAACTCTTGTTCCAAAGCTCGGTTCAGAAACGCAAAAGTTTCTATGTCTAACATGCTGCATTCATCTATAAACACAACTCCAGGTAACAATTCACACCTTCCTTCTTGTACTAAAGATTTTATATACTCATCAACTTCTTTCCTCACTTCTGGTTCGATTTCTTTTGATTCCCTTCCACCGAAAAAGAAACTGAAGATGTCTGTCCCAGACCTTGCATTGGCAACATCCAAAGCATGTAAAGTTACGGGATAAACGAACTCTTTTTCTTTCAAAACTTTTCCTCTAGGTACTGGTACTGGTTTTACAGTTGTCAAGTCAACTTTCTTCTCTTTTGCAGCATCTTCACTCATTCCAACCTTAACGAGCCTCCCGCCTTCAACATCTATTTGTATAACATCTCCCGTTTCAACATTTTGTTGTATTAATTGAATCGCAAAACTTTGATCCATAGTAAGCTTCTTACTTTCATCTTTAGTGGCTATTTTTATGGTTGCACCAACAGGAATTTGTTGGTAAGGATTGTACGGATGTTGAGCTTTTTCTATAGAAATTTCTTTTACTTCACCTTCGTAAATCTTCCTGACTTCATGAATCCTTGCTCCAATAGCTTTCCTCAAGGCTTGAGTTAAGAATTCGGTTTTTTTCATTTCAGTTGAAAAAATTTCACTTGCGGCTAAATGAACGAACGGAACATCTCTACCAAGTTCTTTTGCTATCGCTGTAGCTAGCGCTGTCTTCCCTGTGCCGGGAGGACCTGCTAAGAGTATAGCTCTACCAGCGAATTTACCTTCTTTTATCAGTCTTACTATCAAGCCTGCTGCTTCCCTAGCTTCAACTTGACCTACCATCCCATCAGCTACTAGTTTCGCTTTTAAGCCATCCAAACCCAGACCTTGAATGTGAGAATGTGCAGCGATTCTTTCCCAATCACGCAGAGATTCAGATATCTCCCGAATCTCTGCCATTGAAATCACCTTTCAATCTCTATTTCTAGAACACCATTTTTAAATTTTTTGTTTGTAATTGAAGCATTTTTTTGTATTGGAATAAGAGTGAAATATGCTTTATCTTTACCAAAAGCTCTAACTTCCAAACTTTGTTCAAGTTTCTTTATGTTTATATCTTCTTCACTTTTAACGTCTGGCAATTTAATGGATATTATTTGTTTGTTTCCAACAGTTTTTACCTCAGTTTCGGCCTCTTCAGTAATCCTTTGAACTTTTTTTGTTTCCTCTTCTTCAACTTCTTCGACAGTAGGTTTTAAACCGAATTTTCTCTTTAACTCAGGCTCGAGTTTCTTGTATTCACCAGAAGTCTTGATTTCGACTTTTGGTTCCATCCCACTACCACTCCTTATCACTATGCTTATACCACCAGACCTCACAGGCTTCATCTTCAAACTCGACAAACTCAGCGGCTTGAATATTTTGTCCATCTTCTCGAATTCCTTTTCCACTTCTTCCAACAAACTTCCGAAAGGTGTGAATAATTCCCTTTCTCTTAATTCTTCACCACAAAAAGGGCAAAACTCCCATTCTCCTTTAACTTTTTTTCCACAACTAGGACATTTTTTCTTATCAAACATCAAACCAACTCTGAATTCATTCTTCTTCAACTCTAGGAGCCAAAACGAAATCGAGATTCAACTTATCTTCAACTTTAAAGCTTAATTTTATGGGATAGTCTTGAGACCATTCAAGTTTAACTCTATCACAAAGCTTCGCAGCTTTCAACATTTTTTCCAAGTAATCAAGGGGATATCTTGCCTTTACACTACCACTTACCTTTAAATCAAGTAAAGAAGCATTCCCTTTTTCCAATTCAAGCTGGGTTGAGCTTATGTCTCCTTCAGCCCTCATAACGAATCTAGAAGGTGAAGCTTCGAAAACAACAGAATCGGCAACAACACCGGCATCTTCTATACCAGATTCGAGCACGTCTGAGCTAACTTCAGCTCTTGTCGTGAATTCCAATTGATCTATTCTTGGTACTTCTTCTTGACTTATCTCAAGCAAAGGTAAAACGAACCTTCTTTTGCTAGAATTCTCCAATATTATTTCCAACTTAGAATCTTGTAAAACAAAAGTTGCTCTATCCTTTGAACTAGCCCTCTTCAATACGGATAAAAAGTTTGAGATGTCAAGTCCGATTGATTGTTCTTCATCAACTTCATACTTCTCAAAAGCTGAAGATGATATCTTGAAGTCTACTGCAGCAACCATTGCTCTATCCGAAGCCAACAAGCTTATACCATCTTTGGATATCTTGAAAACACCTTCATCTATCAATTCAGCTATGGTTGATATCGCTGTGGTGAGAAGGTTCACATCTTTAATAGTTGCTTTAAACATACAAACCCTCCTTCTTATATAATTCTTCTACCTTCTTAAATAAATTTAAATCAAATCCTTTTAAATTTTGCACAAATTCACATTTAAGCGTGCCGTTCAATTGAGAACAAAAAACTCTCACCAAATCATCTTTTTTCACACCTTCGTTTGAAAAAATTTCTATCCTTCCTGTTTCATCTTCTAACAAAAAAGAATTTTCAAAAACTTCCACTACCTTTCCTATCAGAGCTATTCTTGAATCTGTTTTCGATATCGAAGAAATTTTTCTAGGTTGGTAATGTTCTGTCACGTCTTTAAATTAAAAGAATGATAGATAAATATTTTATCTTCATCCGTAAGAACGCCAACTGTAGCCACATTTCTTGCATTTGTAAAACATCGTTGGTGGCTCATCCGCAGCTCTAGTTTGTTGCATCCACCAGTATGCTTCCATATTCTCACACTTTGGGCACATTATCTTCGTGGTCGGTAATTCACTGACAACATCATCTTTGCCCATGACTATCACTTCTCTTTTCTTTTCCACAATTTTTCCGACTATCTCGACTTTTTCCTTAGATTTTACTCTTGTGCTACACTTTCTGCACACTAAGTAACCTTTTTTCTTTTTGTCTGCTACCATCAAATTTCCACACTTTGGGCAAAACATCAAATTCCTCCGAATATCCAGTGAAATATAACTTTAAAATATCCTAATTTTGGAATAATAAAGATTACCTTTCCTTTTATTTGTTCTTTTTTAACGGAATACTCAAAAGGAAGTAGAGCCGGATTATGATCACCTTTTGTCATGTAAGTTCCATCATCGTTTATCTTTATTATCCTATGGATCACAGGAATGTTTTGTCCTGGAACTTCATAAACTACAACATCCCCGACTTCATACTTTTCACTACCTTGAACGATAGGCAAATCACCCACATCGAACCCATTTTTTATAGGCCAAGAATCTACGAAACTTCTGTTGTATCCTAAGTTTTCTTCCAACCACTTGTAATGGTTGATTTCAGTGAATTCGTCGTGGCGCATGGAAGAAGAGAGAACTGAAACTGCTGGATATTCTGTAGCGAGAGCTAAACTCAGTAAAGCTTTTGTGAAAAGGGCTGCAAAAGCACCACCTATTATGTAAGGTAACACGGATTCTTGCTTGAAAAGGTAGAGGAGGAGGATCCCAACGATTATTAAAACATAAGCTGTAATACTGGTAACGGAAAAAAACTGTAGCAAGAGGAGCGATAGAGCTATGTATATGAAAATCCCGTATTTTTTCTCAATTCTTTTCCATTTTCTCTTAAGCTCTTCCACTACTCTCACCTTTCACTATACCTGTAGCTATTATATGTGCTATCCTGAGAGGTTCGGGTATGTAGCTTCTCGTACAACTAAGCTTTATCACCTCTCTCGCAACACCATCTTCAATTCCAACATTCTGATAATAGATTTTCTTAAAGTCTTTTACGAAACACTCTTTTATGGGACCTGCATTTTTTACAGCTTCCCATCTTTTATCAAAATCTTCGAATCTCTTCAACGCATTTTTCACCTTGGCTATATCTGGAATTTTCCTGTTTATAACTATCACTGGAAGTTTACTCTTTTCAAAAATTTCTTTTATGTCAATCATGTTGAATCCAGCCATCGTTATACCATCGAACATCACGATTTTCAACTGTTGTTTATGACGTGAAGAATTTATGAGTTGAATTATTTTTTCTGTAGCATCGTTTCCATCA
Source organism: Candidatus Aenigmatarchaeota archaeon (assembly GCA_044343505.1). Lineage (GTDB taxonomy): Archaea > Aenigmatarchaeota > Aenigmatarchaeia > CG10238-14 > SCSR01 > JAVZGQ01. The sequence continues at coordinate 29,929 of JAWCDI010000001.1, forward strand.
ACTTTAACTTCAGTTTTGAGTAAGCCGTCTAAGAACTTTCCACCACGAAATATTACACCTATCACCGGTACCAATTCCGTACTTCTGGGCGTAAAAGCACCATCATCGAAGCCCAATATCCTTATTTCAGGTTTTAGCATATCGTTCAAGTAAGAAAGTAGGTGTTCAATGTATTTATACTTTTATTCCTCTTGTAGATTTCTCTTTGATCCTTTTCAAGTTTTTACCTATTCTCTTGCTTAATCTCTCGAATAACAAATCAAGAGTCGTCGGTATATCCCAACCACTCGCATTTGCAAAGAAAATTTTATCGCTCGCAAATACTTTTGCATGCATCGAATACTTTTTCCTTCCAGCAGGACTGTGGACATCAACATCTAACTTGAATCTTGTTATTTTCCACCTTTTTCCGAATTTCTCTAAAAATTTTTTCACTTCTTCTTCAATCTCCAACTTTTCAGGTACTTCAGCATGTGAAATTTCAACTTGGATCCCAACCATAAAAAAATTTAAATAAAACTTGCTTAAAAAGTTGAAGCTTAAATTTTTATAGAAATAAAACTAAAAGAGATTTCATGGTGAAGAAAGTATTCCCAGAAGCCATGAGTAGACTTTTTTCCAGAGTTTTTGTTTGCAGGGTTTGTAAAGCTAAGATAAGGGCAGATCCTGCTAAAGTTAGGGAAGGTAAAGTTAAATGTAGGAGATGTGGTTCTAAAGCTTTGAGACCGAAGAGAAGGCCTTTGTGATGTTATGGAAATAAGGTACATAACCACAAGGGATCTCAAGAATTCTTCCGGTGAAGTTAAAGGTAGGATAAGGGTCATAGTTTTGAAAGGTGAAAATGAAGCTGAAATAGATTTAACTTGTCCAGAATGTGGTTATATTCAGAAGAAAAAACAAGAATTCAAGATGCCTTTGAATGTCGAGTGTGAAAAATGTAAATTCAAGATAAAATTGGAAAGTTTGAGGAAAGAGATAAAGAAGAAATAAAAATTTATTTTTAGAATTATTTGTTGAGAAGCTTTAGCTTCTCATGATCGATATGACGGAATTTCAAAGAGTTTGGAATTGGTATTCTAGGGAAAGTGTTTTAAAAGCTATATTAGAAGTTGCGAAGAATAGGGAAGTTGTAGCAGTTTACAAAGATGGTATTTTCGGTAGAAGGCCGGATATGCTTCAATACATTCAAGATATCCTACAATCTGTGGCCAAAGGTGCTATAGCTTTTCACGGATCGTTGGAGAGATGGCAACAACCGATGAAGCTGGATGTAGGTTTGAATAGAAGTCAGCTGGATGCTGTTAGGATTGGTTGGGATGTTTTGTTCGATGTAGATGTAGATGATTTTGAGATTGCGAAAATAGCTGTTAAACAAATCATAGAAGCTTTGAAAGATCATGGTGTTGTTAGTTATAGCGTGAAATTTACTGGTGGTTCTTCTTTCCATATTGGAATACCCTTCGAGTCTTTACCAGAAAAGATAAACGCCCAACCAACTTCAGTTCAGTACCCAGAACTACTTCACAAGATAATAGAGTATGTGAAGTGGTACATCAAAGATAACGTGAAAGAGGAAATTTCTCGTTTGTTCAAACCAGAAGAAATAGCTAGTAAAGTGGGTAAGGGTGTTAAGGAAATAACTGAAAACAACGAAATAGATCCTTTCAAAGTTATAACGATAGATGTTTTTGGTTCAAGACATCTCTTCAGACTTCCTTACAGCTTACATGAAAAAACTTTGAACGTAAGCTTACCGATAAAACCTGAAAGGGTGGATAAATTCGATATTCAAGAAGCTTTACCAGAAAAAGCTAAAGTGGAAGAGAAATTTCTGGTCCCGAAGAGTGTTTTACATGATGCTGAAGCTCTAGTGATAGAAGCACTGGATTGGAGTGCAAAGCATTTAGTTGAAAAAGAGGAGGAAATACCGAAAATAGTTATTAAGAAGAGGAGAGTTAAAGTTGTTCCTGAAGAATTCTTCCCACCTTGTGTGAAAAAAATACTTCATGGTTTAAGCGATGGGAGGAAAAGGAGCTTGTTCATTTTGATTAATTTCTTGAGGAACATGGGTTGGACTCTGGATAAGATAGAGAGTAAAGTGATGGAGTGGAACTCAAAGAACGTATTACCTTTAAGGAATACTTACGTGAGAACTCAGCTGAGATGGCACTTCAGACAAGAGAGAAATTTACTCCCACCAAATTGTGATAACGAGAATTTTTACAGAGATATTGGGTTATGTGAACCAGATGAAATTTGTACGGATGGAGATAAAATAGTCGTGAAAAATCCTGTTAATTATCCTTTGAAGAAACTTAAGGCAAAGAAGAGGAAAAAGAAGAGGAAGAAAGTTTAAAGTTTATATATTCTTGCATAATTTTAAAATGGGAGTATGGTAGAAGAAACTATAACTTTTGAGCTGATAAGGAAAATTCAAAGAGAAGAAGAGAGTTCACCAAAACTTTCTAAACTTCCGGAAAATTTTTATCAAAACGTCAAGAATTATTTGCAACAGAAGAGGAAGATTCTCGAGAAAATGGATGATAAGAAGATTTCGGTCGAAGTGAAGAATATAGAGAGGTTGGTTGAAGATATATTCAACAGAAGGGAGAGGAAAATAGTAACACAAGCAATAAATTGTGCTAGGGTTAACTTGAGTGTTGAAAATTTAACGAAAGAAGAAGAAGAATTTTTCGAGAAAGTAAAAATTTTGATAAAAGAGAGGAGGGAAAAAATATTGAGAGATTTGTTGGAAAAAACCGAGGAGAAAAAAATCCTCTTGATTATTTTCAAAGAACCTGTTCCCGAGTTCGTAGGCGTGGACATGAACACCTATGGTCCTTTCGGAAAGGGTGATATAGCGAAGATACCAGAAGAAAACGCAAGGATTTTGATAGAAAAGGGGTTGGCCGAAGAGTTCAAGGTTAGTGTTTGAAAAAAGTTTAAATTGATAGAAGGAGTTAAAAATTTTATGAAATTTCCTAAAGTTGTTAGGACTTATTGTCCCTACTGTAAGAAACATACAGAGCATGAAGTGGAAATAGCGAAGAGGAGACCAAGAGGTAGCATGAGTCATGGTCAAAGGATTTTCAAGAGGAAGATGAAAGGTTATGGTAGCTTTCCAAAAGAAAATCCAAAAGGTAGGGAAAAATTGACCAAAAAAGTTGATTTGAGGTTTAAGTGTAAAGTTTGTGGTAAGATGCATACCAGGGGAGAAGGATGGAGAACTAAAAAACTTGAGCTGGTGAAGAAATGAGCTCGAAGGACTTGGTAGTTTTACCAAAAAGCAAGTTCTTGAGAGTTCTCTGTCTGAAATGTAAGAATGAGCAAGTGATATTCAACAAGGCTTCTACAGTTGTAAAATGCTTAAGATGTGGAGAAATATTAGCAGAACCAACTGGAGGAGAAGCAAGGATTAAAGGGAAAGTTCTGGAAAGGTTTGGTTGATATGGAAAAAATAAAGGAAAACATGATTCTCATCTTTCTAACCGCTTTTCTCCTATTCTTTTTCTTGTTTTTTGTAAAAGGCTTTAAAATTCTTCAACTTCCAGCTCAGCTTGAAATTTTGATAAATTTGATCATTTTCTTTTCCCTATCTTTTATGTTCTTCAGAAGCTTAGGCAACTACGTTCAAAAATTGGATATACCAAGAGCGAGGCAAATTGGTAATCAAGTGAAGATAGTGGGTTATTTAATTACGGTTCTCCTTTCCTTGACTTTCTTCAAGGAATTTTCTTCAGCACTTTTAGCCATAGGAACTGTAAGTGGTTTAGTTTTAGGCTTAACACTTCAACCAGTGCTGGGAAACTTCTTCGCAGGTGTTTTGATAATGTTCACAAGATACATAGAAGTTGGAAAAAATATAAGGATTTTGAGCACATCTATACCCTACACGATTCTTTCTTTCCCTGCACATAAGTTCTTCTCTGTTGAAAGCTCAGACGTGGGATACAAAGGAGAAATAATAGAGATAGATTGGTTTTTTTCCGTTTTGAAAACTGAAGAAGGTAAAATATTGAAAGTACCAAATTTAATGTTGTTGAATTCTGCAATTCTTGATACATCTGATCATGAAAATTTTGTCTATTCACTAAGGGTTGAGTTTCCATTGAAGATGAAGAAAGGTTGGAATATAGATAAGTTGGAGAAAAAAATAAAAGATATCTTGAAAGGATACGATCTAGTTGAAGGTCCTTACTTCAATGAACAAAGTGATAAAGATTATGTTTACGTTAGGATGAGGATTAAATCCAAGAAAAAGAGTTGGGAAGAAGAGAAGTCTGAGGTTTTAAAAAAACTCTTGAAATTGAAGGGTTTGGTAGAGAAGGGATAGACCGAAAAATTTTTATATAAGTTGTGTAAAAATATTTTTAGAGTTTAAATAATCTAAATAGGTGAAATTATGATTTGGGACGAAACTTGGGAAGAATTCGAAAGATTGAAGAGAAGGATTGATTACTTGATGAGAAGGATGCTACCAATGGAAGAAGAATTAGAAGCTTTCAGAAGTTTTCCTGTTGATTTAAGCGAGACCGATGAAGAACTGATAGTGAGGGCAGAACTGCCAGGTTTCGAGAAGAGTGATGTTTCGATAAAAGCTACAGAAAATACGTTGGAGATAGTTGCCCAAAAGAAAGAGAAAGAAGTGGAAAAGGGTGAAAGGTTCTTCAGAGTTGAGAGAAGGATGGGGGCTATGAGGAGATTCTTGACATTGCCTTTACAAGTGGATTACGAGAAAGCAAAAGCTGAAATGAAGAATGGTATATTAACTATTAGATTACCGAAGAAAGTCAAGAAAGTTGGAAAAGAGATAGAGATAGAATAAAAAGAGGGGCGATGAAATGGCAGTAGACGAACTGCCAAAGCCTGAAGGTATATGCAAGTTCTGCAAAAGACCTATTTACAAAGATCTAGCTAAACACCAACTCATATGCCAATTCAAACAGTAAAGATCGGATGAAATTTTTGTAATTATCTAGTGAAAGAAATCCCCTCGACTTCTATCATCTTTTCTTTTTCGTTAACTGAAAACTCACAACCAAGTATTTTCTCACAAACCGATATGTTTGAAATGCAGTGTTGAGTTATTTCCTCAACCTTGATAGAAGACTTACCATTGGCTAGAGCTAAGAATACCAGTATTTGATCTGCCATGAATTTATCTAGGGCAGCTCTGGATTGGATAGATTTGATCAAATCTTCTGCTACTTCTCTTCCTATTTCTTCTGCCCTTACCCCTTTCTTACCCACATTATCAGCACCGAGGATTGAATTTTCAGTTTCAGCCCAAATTGTTATCGAAGTCCCTTTTGAGTAAGTTTGCGTTGAATAATGTTGAATTTGAATTTCCGATGTTATTCTTTTTAAAACTTCTTCAGCAGTTTTGGCTTGTCTTAAAGCCACTTCATCAGGAAGGCTACCAGCTATCGAAATTCCTTCGATCTTCAACAATTTTCCAGGTTCTGTTAATTTGATGGATGACAACGTTTTCACAGGTTGAAAAGTTACCCTTACTTTACCCCCACCTTTCGGATAAAAACCTTGTTTCAATATCTCTACTTCAGGTAGAGGAGCACCGAGCTTATTCAATATGGGAAAAGTTACGTACTTCAAGAATTCTATTGTTGGTGAACCTAAGCCAGCGGTACCTCCTGTTATTTCCAAAGTAACTTTCTTTTCGGCGAATAGTAACATCGGTGCAAGTGTTTGAAGAAGGAGTGAAATGCTACCCGCAGTTCCTATATCTATTTTTTTATCCCTAACATCAAATTTTTTCGGTTTGAATTCAAGTTGCATCGACCCGTATCTTAAACCTGAAACTTCAGCATCACAGAATTCTGCAGCTATTTTCACCCCTGTCAAGTGCTGAGGCATTAAACCAGGTTTCGGTCGCGAAGCCCTTATGTTTATTATCTTCACAGGTTGAAGGGTTAATGCTGATAAAGCTATTGATGTCCTTAAAACTTGACCCCACCCTTCTGAACCGTCTATTAGGATCATAATAAAAATTCTGGAGAAAAATAAATTAACTTGTACCTTTACCAAAACCTGCTATCGTGATGATTCCTAGGAAATTGAGGAGATAAGAAAATGGGATGAATTTCCTCGTGTTCATTTTAGCAGCACCAACAAGGGCAACACCTATTTCATCTGGTAAAGGAGAAGCTATGATGAATCCGGCTATGACCGGAACAAACCACTTGAATTTTGAGTGTGCAGTTTTTTGCCATAACCATAACCTAAACCTGAGTTCTTTTGGTACTTTTCTTGATAAATGTTTATTAGCCAAGAAATTATTAACTTCTTCATGTAACAATTTTATTTCATCCATCAGTCTATCCCTGAAGAACTTGAAGATAAGGTAATCGCTCAAAACAGAACCCGATGCACCTATCAAGGCGATTAAAAAAGGGTTGAATTGTCTACCAAGAGAAAATATGAGAGCTGTGGCTGGAGGAGTGGTTAAAGAAAAACTGAATAACATACCAGCTATAAATGCTGAGAAATATCCCAAATATCCAAGGTTCTCTTCGATCCAATAACCAACTTCAGATTTAACGACGAAATAGGCCAATAAGATGCTCAAACCGAAAGCTGTAAGATTCTTATACTTCCACTTCTTGAGTTTATCAACATGGTTCCTAAAACTTTGATTCAACTTGCTTTTGAAGTAAGAGTATTTTTTCGACATTCTTCTAAATTTGTTTTCAATAAATAAAAATTTTTCAGAAATTGTTCATCTTCTCTTCTATTCTGATCATCTCGTTCAACTTACTTATCCTATCCCCAGAAATCCCGAATTTCACGTAATCACAACCCAAACCAACTGCAAGATGTGATATTAAACTATCTTCAGTTTCACCAGACCTGTGAGACATTATAGTCACCATTTTATTCTCCTTTGCCAGTTTCACAACTTCTATAACATCACTTATCGTTCCAACTTGACTAGGCTTGATTATTATGGCATTTGTAGCTTTAATCTCAACACCATCTTTCAACCTTTTAAGGTTTGTCGAGTAAAGGTCATCACCAACTATCAATTTATTCGGTAAGCTTCGAGTCAACATGGAAAAAGAAACGAAATCATCCTCCATGAAAGGGTCTTCCAAATAACTTATAGGATATCCTTTAGCTAAATCTTCCATGAACTTGAGTTGCTCCATTTTACTCAAGATTTTGTTCGAACGTGGGTAAACGTAATACTGATTACCATCCCAAAGCTGTGATGCCGCCAGATCCATACCTATTCTCAACAAAAACTTGTTGGCAATTTTCTTCAATATATTCAACACTTCAATGAAATTCAAACTTGTTATCCAGCCTGATTCCCAGTTCCTTCCGTAAACAAAACTCGGATCAACTTTTTTAAGTATCCTTCCGATTTCAACGTAAGCTTCTGAAATCTTGGATAAAGAATCGAAGAATGAAGATTGATGTAAAGGCAACAGTAAAAATTCTTGAATATCGCTTTCGTTATCTTTCCAACCACCGACAACGTTACAAACAGGTTTTGGTATTTTCAGTTCACTTCTAGTTAAATTAGAGAGATATTCAAAAACATCTAAACCTTCATTCAGGGAAAAAGATTTTAGGAAAGCTGAAGAAATAGCTAGAGCAAGATTTCCACCAATTTCTTTGAATTCTGGTGTTTTATCGATCGCCCTCAATAAATTATCAACATCTTCCAACTCTTTGAAATCTTCGTTCATGAAAGCTTTCCTTATCAAGTGGAATTTAGTTACACATTCTTCGACAGGTAAATAAACGACTTCATGCTTTCCCCTGCTAGTTCCAATTGGTACTGAAGAGAAAACTTTACCTTTTTCAGTTTCTATCTCAACTTCAATTGTTTTTTTAGAATTTGTGGCTAGAATTTGTCTTATTCTCAAGTTTTTCACTTTCATTAATTAAAATTTGTTTCTAGGAATTAAATTGATTAAAAATTCATCTCTATTTAAATCGTGAACTTCAAATCCACTTTTGCGACAAAAAAATGATTATCTACCGAAAACGATCTCCCAAAGCTTCTTTCCATTTATCAGCTTAAGCTTACCTTTTTTCACAGAAATCTCATCAAACTTTTGCACTTCGTCCTTACCTTTTCCATGGATTAAAATAGGTACTGGTCCGAATTCATGCTTTCTAGTTTTACAAGAAGTTATGTGATCGGAAGTTACTATCAAAATTCCGTTGAAATCCCTAAATCTTGCAAGGTGATCATCTATCCTCTCTATAACTTTCTGCTTCCTGAAAAAATCACCATCGTGGGCAGGCTCGTCAGGACCCTTAACATGAGCTAAAATGAAGTCATATTCCCCTAAAGCATTTTCCACGCTATCGAAAATAAATCTAAGAGTTTGTTCCAGGTTTAGTTCTGGTATCGTGATCGCGTCCAAACCACATAGAAGACAACAACCTTTCACCACACCATTTTCAGCGATGCAAACTCCTTTAGTTATGTTGTACTTCTTGAGAAAATTTTTAAGGTTTGGTAAGATGTTTCCCGCTTCTCTTGTTAGTATGTAGTTGGCTGGAGGTAAGCCATGCTTAATCCTCCTCTCGTTCGCAGGATGGTATTCGATTACTTGTCTCGCTTTATCTATGAATTCTTGAACAATTCTCGCAGATATTTCAGCTTCAGGGGATAAAGGTTCAACTTTCTTCACGATTTCCCAATCAAAATACGGATCGCTATCGCTTATCTTATCACTCAACTTTTCTTTCAATATTAACACAGCCCTATGGCCATAAGTTCTTATGAAGATATGATCGACTTCAAGCTTAACATGTTCATTAACATACCTCGCTATTTCATCTAAACCCTCGAAATTTCTACCAACTCTTCTATCGAGAACTCTTAATTCATTGTCAACTGTTGCAAAATTACATCTCAGCGCAAGCCAACCTTGTTGGTAAGGTATATCGGCACCAACAGCTTCTATAGGTCCTCTCTTCATCTCTTTAGGTTTTATTTCGTATCCTAAAAGAGAGAATGTGGATAGATGACTTACGCTAGACCTAGCTGCTTCATTCCAAAATTTTTTATCTAAAGGTAAAATTTCCCCACACATCCCAGTTCTAGCTAAAAAATCTAGGTTTGGTTTATGAGCTGAAGATAGAGGAGTTCTTGGTTCCGGAAAATCTGGAAGCCCATCAACGAGTAAGAAGATAACTTTTTTCTCGAGTTTTCCCGATTTTTTCTTCCCCTTTTTCTTCATCAATTAAAATTTAGAATTCATCAAGAAAAAGTTTAACCTAATCCTTCCATTTTTCATCCATCTCATTTAAAATTTTTTCAGCATATTCCGCTAACTTCTTTGATAGGTTGGCTTTTGCCAATAAGATTTTCCTCTTGAATAACGGATCTTTTCCTCTCATTTGTTCAGCAGCGAAAAGTGTTATGAAGGCTGTTTGAAGTTCCAGCCAGAAGAATGCTTTCTCCATGAACTTCTTGCTTTCTTGTTGGCTGGTTGTGGTTAAAGCTAATCTTTTCCATTTCTGATAATTCTCGTAACACATGGAAATTTCTTCATTCATCATAAGAACCCAACTCCTGAAGTTGATTTAATATTGAGATAATCATTTGAAGATCTCTTTTTACTTGCCACTTTTCTTTTTCGTAAAAGTGATGATTGGAATATTTTTTAGCGATTTTGACGAATTCAGAATATTTTTCTGGAGAATATTTTTTCAACAAATCTTCATGTTGTGAAATTTTTACAACATATTTTCTAACTTCACGCACCTCATTTTTCATTATGTCACCTTACAGTAGTTACTATATAGGAACTAATATTTAAATGTTACTATTCTATAGTAGCGAAAAATTTAAATATACCAAACTTGTGTTTTAAAATATGGCCATCGTAATTCGACCAAAGGATGAAGTAGAAAGGTCTTATTTGGATTGCTTAATTGAAGTTGTTAGGAGAAAAGGTATTAGAGGTGGAAGGGTTAGGAATGATGTTTACATCGACTTGATGGGAGTCAAATTTCTCGTGAAAGAAGGAGATTACGTAATTTTCTACGATAATAAACCAAAGACAGTTGAAGACATAGGAAAAGCTCTTAAAGGAATGGGATACGAAGTAGGTTTTTTTGATTATTTGACTGTAAGTACTCTTAAATATTTTACTAAAACATTACAAAATCTTAACCAAGATTAAAGATCCTGTTGTTGGCAAGAGGAGCAACGGCATCGAAACCCTTTTCTTTCAGTTCATTGGCAAATTCTTCGGTATGGTCGCCGTGAATACAAAAAACTTTTTCTGGGTTTAGTTTATCCACGAGCTCAAAAAGCTCACTTCTTCCTGCATGCGCTGAAAAATCTAACCTCTTTACAGACATCTTAACTTCTAAATCCAATTCCTTGGTTATAAATCTTCCTGTTTCGAGTAATATTTTTCCAGGTGTATCTTCAAGTTGCCAACCCGTAAGTACCAGGCTAGACTTCTTATCGGCGTAAAGCTTCTTGATGTACCAAACAACTGGACCTCCTGTTAACATCCCACTCGTTGTTAAGATCACAGAAGGCTTCCTCAACGCTCTTTTCCTATCCTTTCTGGAATTAACATACTCAACTTTCTCTAACGCTTTATCCAAACTTTCAGGCTCTTTAAGAAGTTGATTGTATTGGTTTATTATCGTCGTCGCCTTTTTTGCCATACCATCCAGGAAAATAGGATAATCGATTCCATGTTTATGCAGCACTAATAAAATCTCTTGGATTCTACCAACAGCGAAACCAGCTATTATACAATGCCCATCTAAAGCCAAAGTTTCCTCTATTATCCTTATCAATTCTTTTTCTTGTTCTTTCCTCTCAGGATGTTCTCTATCAGAATAAGTACTCTCTGTTATCAAGTAATGAACTTCTTGTAAGTTCAAATCAGCTTTTTTAAGTAGCCTCGTATCAGTTGCTTTTAAATCACCAGTGTAGAGGAGTTTTTTATCTTTGATATTCAACAAAATCATCGCACTGCCAGGGATGTGACCTGCATCTAGGAATTCAAATTCAACTGACTTTAACTTGAAGTTGTGTCTGTAAGGTATGGAGACGAAATTCCTCATACTTTCCCCCACATTTTTTCTCTTAAATGGCAAAGCCACACCTTCTTCATGACTTACTTTCAAAGAATCCATCAACAAGAGTTCAGTTAAAGGTTTAGTTACGTTTATCGAGTAAATCGGACAATGTTGACCATTGGCCGAAAAAATAGCAATAGCACCTGAATGATCTAAATGTGCGTGGGATAGCAATATAGCGTCTGGTCTACCTTGAACTGGAATGGGAAAAGTTGGTGGGACTTCTCTTATTTTCGTCCCATAATCCAACAAGATCTTCTCCTTCCTCGTATCGACTAGAATTCCGGAAGCACCAACAGTTTGCATAGCCCCTAGGAAACTTAACTGGAACATGAAATCTCTTTTATTTTTCTGTTTTCTCCTATTTAACCTTTGAGTATTTGTTTCTTGATAAAGAACAACAACCATCCTATAACTAAAATTGAAAACGTTAATGAAAGCAAGTCTGCATCAAAGAAGCCTAACAAACTAATACAAGAAACAGCTCCGAGGAAAGCTGTTATTGGAAAATTGCCTATGTTTATGGGTGATTTAAAAGGTCTTTCCATTTCAGGTTTTGTATATCTCAAATATATCAAAGAAAGGTTTACAGCAGTGAAAGCTAGTAAAGAGTTGAGGCTAGTCAACTTAGCTACTCTATCTATTTTTCCGGAGAAAATGAAATAAACTGCTAGAATTGTTGATATAGCTATGGCTAAATACGGAGTTCTTCTCTTGGAATGTATTGCTGATATGAACCTGGGCAAAGAATTTTCTTTCGCCATACCATAGATAAGTCTTGAACTGGCAACTGAAAGCCCTAAGCACGTACTAGATGTGGCAACGAGTGCAGCAATCGATATGAAGAGGAAAGCCATCTCACCGAAAACTTTTGAGATTGCAAATGCTAAAGGAGCACTAGACCTAGCTAACTCTTTCCAATCAGCTAAGTTTAAGGCTGATATAGAAACTAGAGAGTAAAGCATCGCTGTTATTATGATGGAAAGAATTAAAGCCATCGGAATGTTGTGAGAAGGTTTTTTCGTTTCTTCAGCTAAGTATGCCACGTTCTCAAAACCAAGGTAAGCGAAGAACACAAGCGTTACTGCTGAAAAAACACCTGACAAGCCGTGAGGAGCTTCGAAAAATCTGGAGAAATTGTTTGTTTTCGATAAGCCGGAAAAAATTATGAAGATTAAGCTAACAAAAACTACAGAAATTAGAATCATGTTAACCCTTGAAGTTTCTTTTATCCCGTAAAAGTTTATGAGAGATAAAAATACCAACAAGGAAATTGAAATCGATATTCTCATCACATCATTTTCGATTCCAAGTAAATTCGTTAAGTATCCAGAAAATCCAAGGGATACAGCTGCCATACCCGATGTTAACGCGAATATCAAAAGCCAACCTATCAAGAAAGCCCAGAAATCACTCCCATAAGCTTTTTTCACGTATACGAACTCTGCCCCAGATTTAGGATACATGGCTGAAAGTTCAGCGTAGCTGAATCCAGTGAAGATAGAAATTAAAGCTGCTATTAAGAAAGAAACCCAAAGCGAGTTTCCTGCTAGCTTAGCTCCTTCTCCTATCAAAACGAAAATTCCAGCCCCAACTATGACGCTTATTCCATAAAAAACCACTTCTATTAAACCGAGCTCTCTCCTTAACTTCATAAATTATTTTTTGAATTCAAGAAATAAGAAAATGTGAGGAAAAATAAGTTGTTTTTTAAATAGATTGAATTTATTATCAAATCAAAAATAAAATAAGGGAGAAAATGATAGACATAAAGCTCGTAAGGGAAAATCCTGAGCTTGTGAGGAAAAATTTGGAAAGAAGACAAGATCCGGAGAAACTGAAGATTCTTGAAGAACTAATAAACCACGACAAGCAATGGAGGGAAGCCCAAACAAAGTTGAATAAATTAAGGCAAAAAAGAAACGAATTGAGTAAAAAGATTGCTCTGTTGAAGAAAGAAGGTAAAGATTACGGAGATTTGGTGAAAGAAGCGGAAACAGTTTTAAGTGAGATGAAAGTGGTTGAAGCGAAAGCAAAAGAACTTAAAGAAAAAGTTAGGAATTACTTGCTCAGCATTCCAAACATTTTGCATGAAAGCGTTCCTTACGGTAAAGACGAAAATGACAACGTTGAAATAAGGAGATGGGGTTCTCCACCTAAATTTAACTTCAAACCAAAAGATCATCTAGAAATATTGAAAAATTTAGGGTTGATAGATCAAGAAAGGGCGGTAAGGGCAGCATGTTCAGGTTTCTTTTATCTTAAAGAAGAATTGGTTTTACTCGATTTGGCAATTCAAAGGTTTGCAATAGATGAATTGAGGAAAAAAGGTTTCATATTGATAGAACCTCCTTTCATGATAAACAGGAAAGCTTATGAAGGTATGATAGACTTCAAAGATTTCGAAACTATGACTTACAAAATAGAAGGGGAGCCTTTGTATCTAATAGCTACTGCAGAGCATCCTTTAGGAGCAATGTACATGGGAGAAGTTTTCAACAAAGATGAACTACCTTTAAAACTGTGTGGAGTTTCACCTTGCTTCAGGAAAGAAATTGGAACTCATGGTAAGTACACGAAGGGCTTGTTCAGGATGCATCAATTCAACAAAGTTGAGCAATTTGTTTTCTGCTTACCTGAGCAGAGTTGGGAAATATTTGAAGAGTTACAGAGAAATTCTGAAGAGCTTTATCAGAAGTTAGGGTTGCATTATCGTGTTGTTAATATTTGCACAGGAGACATAGGAGCTATAGCAGCTAAAAAGTATGACATAGAATGTTGGATGGCCGATGGAAAATTCAGGGAAACTGGTAGCAATTCGAATTGTACCGATTACCAAGCAAGAAGGCTTAACATAAGATATAGGGAAAAGCCTGGCAAGCCACCTATCGGTTTTGTGCATACACTCAACAACACAGCTTTAGCTACAAGTAGAACCATGCTCGCCATAATAGAACAATACCAGCAAGAAGACGGTAGCGTGATCATACCTGAAGTGTTAAGGCCTTACATGGGTGGAATTAAAAAATTGGAAAAAATCAAGTGAAAAAACTGAATATGTGAAATATCAAGTCTCCAAAAAGAACTGTGGATAAAAGAGCTAGAGGAAAAGTTGGTGCAAACCTCACACCCTCTTTTATCCAAACGAACTTCTTTCCAGATTTCTTAATTTTTTTCAGTTCTTCTTCAGTTATACCTTCCCAAACTTTGCTTTCCATCAAAACATCACCAACTTTAAGCTTTGATACAGGAATCTTCCTCTTGAAAGCTACTTCTTCAACAGTTTTTACGAAGAACCATAATAAGATTAAGCTCGTGGTCACGATGACCAAAAGTAGAGAATTCAAAAATATCGAGTTTAAGTTTATTGGAAAGCTGAAGAACGAAAAGAGGAATAAATTGGAAAAAGAGAAGACGAGGAATAGAAGTGAAAGGGAAAACAATAAAAGCCTTGAGCTAGATTTCAAGTTTTTCTTGAAATTATTGAATATACTCTTGTTGATAAAACCCAAGATTATAGCGTAAGCTATCATGTAAGCAGCACCAACAACGAATACATTCAACAAATAACTTAAAGCGAAAGGAAAATGAAGGTTTTTTACTAAAGGTGATATCAAAGGTGAGAAAAAGCCTATAGCTGCCAATAACTTAGCATCACCCCCTCCCCATTGCCCAATTTTATACATCAAAAAACCAAAAGCTAGTAGAGCTAGACCGTAAAGCAAACTTTCGAGTAAAGCTACTAAGCTCAAATCAAACAAACATTTGATAAAGGCTAGTATCAAGGCTATGGCTATCATAGCATGTGGTATTTCATCCGGTATTTCTGTAGGCGTTATCTTAACGTCGAAAGCAGCAGCTATAGAAGAAAAAATTAAAGATATGTAAAAAGAAAGCAATTCAAGCATTACATCTCACTTAAGAATATTTCTTGAAACCTATTTTTTTCGCTTCTTCCCTGAAACATTGTCTGCAATAATAAAGACCATATTTACTTATTATCCCAACACCAGCCCTTCCACACTTCCTACAAACTCTAGTAGCCCTTCCGTACTTCTTAGGCATTCATCCACCCAAGTTTCCAAATATTTCAACTATGTCCCTAAAACCGAATATTTCCATCTTTACCATGTGTTCGAAAATTCTAGTGTAAACTTTTTCGAAATCGTTTTCGAACTCAGCTTTCCTGAGTATAACACCACTCAGTTTGACCAAAAGTTCCTCATCTATTTCATAAAACAATTCTTCATTCAACTATCTCCACCCCATAATTTTTTTTCACCCATTCAACAGCCTCTTCTTTACTAATTTTATGTTTTTTCGGTATTTTTCTTTTTTGTATTCTCCTATATTTTATCCTGTATCCTGGTCTTTTCAAAGAGACACAAACATCAAGTCCAAGCATTCCTATTTCATGTGAGTACTTAGTTCCTTGTATGTCTATGTACTCTTTAACACCAAAACTGAAATTTCCTTCTTCATCGAATTGAGAAATTTTCAACTTCCCGTCAACAGCGTGAAGCGCTCTTCTCAAAAAATCATCAGCTTTCTCACCCCTTAGCGTTATCATAACACCAACAGGCTTTCCTTTGGCTATTCCGAAAGTACTCCTTCTCTTCGACTTCGTCACAACAGGTTTTCCTCCGGTTAAAATCTCTAACAATTTCTTGGCCTTCTCTATTTTTTCTAGATCACCCCCACAACCTACATTCAACACGACTTTTTCCAATTCAATCCTTTTCATCACGTTCATGGAATCACTTTTATCAAAGGAGTATCTTTACCTACTACGAAGAAATGATCGAACAGTACTTCAAATTTTTCTTTATCAGATTCACACACTATTTTCCTCTTTTCTCTACCCCTAGGTATCTTTACCTCCAAAACTCTTGCTATTTTTCCCGCTTTCTTACCTTTTAACACGACACCAACAACACCTTTCTCGAGTTTAAGGTGTTGAACTATTTTCAAGGAAGGAAGTTCTAACAACAAAGAATCACCTGTTTTGTAATTATCTTTTTCAACCAACAAATTTTTCCCATCGTGCAAGTTCAACTGGATCTTACCCTTTTTAACGATTTTTTTATTCCTTATCTTCACCAGCTTCAAATTAGCTTCATCTTCACCAATTTCTATAACTTTTAAACCTTTCTCGAAAGGGACTATCCTGTAATGTTTATTCAGCTTTGGTATTGAAACGACATCCATCAATCCAACAGGGAAAGCGTGATCTTTCCTTGGTTTACCATCGACCATTATTTCCTTTCTTTTGATGATAGCTTTGGCTTCTTTTCCGGTTTCCGCTAACTTCAGGATATCCCTAACTATTATGCCTAATGGTATACATTCAAACTTCTTGTGTGGTCCTGGTTTTGGTGTTATGCTCCAAGTAGTTTTCTTCTTAGCTATTTTCCAAAATTCTGGTGCCAGTAGCCTTTTCAACTTACCCATTTCATCACCTTATTTTTCTTTCCAAAGCTTCAACCCTTTTTTTATCGTCTAAATTCAAGTTTATTATCTTTAAGTTTGATGGATGGATTGGAACTTGAACTTCTGCTCCAGTAGTTTTTTTCCTCGTTATACCTTCTATGTAAACTTTATATTTCTTCAAATCAACCCTAGATACTTTTCCCCTCTTCCCCTTAAATTCACCTTTCATGATTTCAACTTCATCCCCCTTCCTCAAAGGAAAGCTTCTTCTCTTATATTTTTCTCTCAATTCTTTCGATAAATGGGCTGAAATCATTTTTCTTCTAACGTGTAAAGGTGCTGAAAACAAAAATTTTCTTTGCTTCCTAGCTTTCTTTGACCTCGGTCTCTTCATTCAAACCACCATACTAGCTATTTTTCCTATTGAAGAAAATCTTTCAACTGCCTCTTTTGCCACAGGCCCCTTAATTTCCGTTCCTTTTGGTT
>JAWCDI010000010.1:0-15809 GCA_044343505.1 Candidatus Aenigmatarchaeota archaeon
CTTTATGCTTGATATGACCTATTTCATGTCCCAACACAGCTTTAACTTCTTCTTGAGTTAAAGTATTAAGTAAACCTTGTGTTACAGCCAGAACGGCAGACCCAGGTGTTCTACCAAAAACAAAAGCGTTAGGAGCACCACTTCTTACTAAAGCTAATTTTGGCATCGGAACTTTATTCTTCTTACACAATTCTTCCACACTTTCCCAAATCCAAGGATATTCTTTTCTATCTAAAAACCTCATGTTGGTCGTCCACCAGATTATTTTAGGTCCAACCAACCATTGAATGAATACCAACGCTATTGCCATAGCTACTACCAAATAACCAGAAATGTTAAAGAAATAACCAACTGCTGCTAGCAACCCAAACAAGAAGCCAAATAGTAAAAATAAAGTTAGACTCATTGCTAAAAACAATTTCAACGGCATATCACCACCTGATCATAAGAATTATTAAAATGGAAACAAATAAAAAAACTAAAGTTAGGAGAAGAGCGGTTTTACTACTCCAAAAACCTATTGGTATTGGCCCGATTAAACCAAAAAATCCGAATTCTGTCTTCACTTTTTTGTTTAAAATTACTCCAATTATGAGTAGCAATATACCTAGGAATATCAAGAATGATGCTATGAAGATCAATTTTTCGTCCATTTTAAGTTATATTAATATATTCGGATAATAAAAAACTATGCGTGTTTTTGTGGTAACAACTTTCATAGGATGTTTTGGTGTTGATGAGAATAGAAAAATATTGTGTTTTAAACCTTTTCCAAAAGACCCAGAAAAAGTTGCTGAAAAGATCATTCGATCAAAAACGGATTGGATTGAAGAAGAAAGAGAGATACAAATAGAACTGAAGGGTAAAGGATACGATGTTGTTAAAAGCGATTTCAGAAGTGAAGTATATCAATTCATCAAGCAAAATTTGAGAGAATTGGCGATAAAATACAAATTCTTCAACGATCAAGTTGAATTCAATCAGTTCTATTCAAAAGTTACAACAGAATTGGTCAAAAATGAAATGAGAAAAATGGTTAAGAAAGATATAATAGTTGTTCAAATTATAAAAACTATAGAAGATTTGGATAAAACCACTAATATTTTGATGGAGAGACTTAGGGAATTTTACTCACTACATTTTCCGGAGATGGATAAGATAATTACTGATCATAAAAGATTCGCTTGGATAGTGGAGAAATATGGGCATAGAGAGAATATAGAAGATAAAGATCTAAAAAATCTGGCTAAGAAGAGTATGGGTGTGGATTTCGGTGATGATGAGATAAAAGTTGTTGAGTCGATAGCGAGCAAACTTTTAATATTATATGAATTAAGGGAAGAATTAGCCAAAAAATTGGAAAAAATTTTGAAAGAAGTGGCACCGAATTTGCTAGATTTAGCAGGTCCGATACTTTCCGCGAAACTTATAGCAAGAGCAGGTAGTCTTGAAAAATTAGCAAAGATGGCATCTAGTGCAATTCAACTAATAGGCGCGGAGAAGAGTCTTTTTAGATTTTTGCGTGGAAAAGGTAAATCACCAAGATTCGGCATATTATACAATCATCCATTAATCCTAAATTCTCCAGAGAAGTTGAAAGGAAAAATTGCTAGGGTTTTGGCATCTAAACTTTCGATAGCAGCAAAACTCGACTTTTATTCGAAAGAGTACATGGGTGAAAAATTGAAAAAAGAATTAGAAGAAAAAATCAAAAAAATAAGATCTTGTTCAGGAAAATCGAAATAAATTAAGATGTTGCATCTTTAGGTTGGGACAATGGAAGTTAAAAAACATGAAAAATTCGATGGAATTTTCATGATAAAAAAGAATTTAGCGACCATAAACCTTTTACCAGGTAAAAAGGTTTATGGTGAGGAGTTGGTAAGAATAGGTAAAGTTGAATACAGGATTTGGGATTTGTGGAGGAGTAAGCCTGCAGCGGCGATAAAGAAAGGTTTAAAATATTTCCCGATAAAAAGAAATTGTAAAATCTTATACCTTGGGGTAGCAAGCGGTACAACAGCAACCCATTTCAGTGATATAGTTGGAAAAGAAGGTTTGATATACGGTATAGAAATTTCTGAAAGGGTTTTGAGAGAATTGATACCACACGCTGAAGGAAGGGGGAATATAATTCCTATACTAGCCGATGCGAGGAAACCAGAAGATTATAGTGACTTGGTGTTAGAGAAAGTTGATGTGATTTATTGTGATGTGGCAAGTCCTGATGAGATAGACCTTTTTTTAAGAAATTCTGAAAAATTTCTAAAACCAAGAGGTCATGGCATGATAGCCGTGAAAGCCAGGAGTATCGATGTCCTCAAAAAACCAGGAGAAATATATAAAGAAGCTAGAAAAAAATTTGAAGAGAAATTTGAAATTTTAGATTTTGTTGAGTTGGACCCTTTCGATAAAGATCATGGATTTTTCGTACTTGAATTCAAATAAGGTGAAATTTTTTCAAAAATCTTTTCCATAACTTCTAAATCGTTAAGACAATGTTCAATTATCATTTTCTTTGATTTTTCGTCCCCACGTGTAGATTTCATGTATAACTTCAAAACATCTTTTCCACTTATCTCATTATTTTTTGGTATGTTGAGTATTTTTGCAATTTCAGATAAACTATTCTTACTGAAAAGAAAGTTTTTCCTGAAAAACTCACATAAATCTAAAGAAGGTATTTTAGATAACTCACTTAAATCTAACCCATTAACAACAGCCCTACTTAGTATGAAAGGTATATCAAATTTAGAACCATACCAAGTTATTACCATTTCACATCCTTTCAACTCTTCCTTAAGCCAAGCTAAAACTTCTTTTTCATCAGCTTCATCCTCTACAAACTTAACTTCTTTTTTATTTCCTTTTATTATGCCTACAGCTACTAAATGCCCTATATCAGCTTTGTTGTTAGTACATTCTATATCCAAAAACAACTTCATGTCATTCACAATATATCAATATCAATTAGAGAATAAAAAGGGTAGGGAGGAGGAAATGGCAATGGCTACACATTTTTCAAGAACCCCCAAACCCTATTTCCCGAAACAACGTTCGTCATGATCTTTTTCTTCCCACTACTAATCAAAAACGATATTTCAACTCTAACTATTTCTTGCATAACTTCACCTGAAATGTAAATCATGTCTATAATACCACTTCACGTTGAAATCATGTAAACTTCTCTGAGTTTCGATTATCCTATTTTGAGGAAAACTTTCCCAACAATCCTTACAAAATATTCTTTTCTCCCCAAAACCATCTATGAATTCAAAAGTTCTGAGTGAGTTACATTTCAAACATCTCATATTCTCAATTTTTATTTTAAAAAGTTACACACAGATAACTTACGGAACAAGATTTCCGAAATTTCCGATGATTTTTCGTAAAAAGGTAATTTATTATTTTCTTATTAGAAAAAAAGGTTTAAATTACCTTTTTATTCTTGTAAAATCTCTCAACTCTTCTAAAATTTCAATTTTTAATTTATTTTTATCTTTTTTATTTATAATACCAGCACCAGCAGCCTCGTGTCCACCACCTATACCAAGTTTCTTGAATAAAAATCCAATGTTGACTTTCTTACTGCCACACCTTCCATGTATTTTTACGTTGTTTTTACCCTCTTCTAAGAGAAATATTATTTTTTCTGGATTTTTGGTTGAGAGTTGAGTTATTAAAGCGGAACAAATTCCAGCATAAACAGGTTTAACTTCACTAATCCACACATCCCCAACAATTTCCAAATTTCTGAAAAATTCTTTTTCACTATTTTTCAATTCTTCTTCGAACTTTTTACTAGCATTAATGATTTCCCTTCTACGTATCAAATCTTTTAAGTCCTTTGCTTTCAAAAACATTTCCAGAACGCTTTCGGCACCGAGAACCGATATAGCATTTCCAACCAATACGGAAGCTTTACCATACTTAGTCTTCCAGATATTCTTTTTATCCTTCACTCTTATCAAATCTTTACAATCATCTATACCAAAATCTCCGACAGTGCCTAACGAAGCAACCCATTCCTTTTCTTTCAGAAAGTTGAACATCTTGTAGATTACGTAACTAGTTGGTTGATAAATCCAGGATTTTTCTAAACGAGGATTTATCAAGATTATGTTTTCAGAGTTCAAATCATCACATGGATGATGATCGATTATCAACATTTTTTTATTTTCTTGAAGGAAGTTCTTTTCTATGAGGTCGACAGGAACGTCAACTGTTATAATTTTATCAAAATTTTTAATCCTTTTTTTTATCTTTTCCAATTTACCCCAACTACAAGCTAAAGTTGCATCGACTTTTTTCCCAAATTTTTCAAGAGCACTGAGCATTAAGTAAGCGGAAGAAACCCCATCTACGTCAGAATCGTAAATTAAAATTACTTTTTCCCCGTTTTTTATGTTACGTACGAATTCTTCACCTTTTCTGAAAAGTTCCTCAAGTCTTCTCTTCAGTTTTTTCACCCACAAGTTTCTTTATAACATCTTCATCTAAAAGAAGCAATTGTAAAGGTTGTTGTTTTGGTGTAGAGAGATGAAATTCAACCGTTGACATGAAATTATCGACATAATGTAATATTAAGGCTTCAAAATTCCTAGGAGGTGTTGGTCCAGTTTCCCCAAAATGTGAAGCCACTATATGTATCACTTCTTCCGGAAAACCCCTATGGTAAAGTTCGGCCACCGCTAGCATCGAATGATCTAGTAATATACCACTGTGTTTTACTTCCTCACCTTCAACTTTCCATTCAAATATTTTCATGATGTCGTGGAGTAAAGCACCTGCTACAAGGTAATCTTTATTCACTTTGACTCCATAATTTTTTTCCAAAATTTCGGCAACTTGTAAACAAACTTCAGTAACTGAAGCGATGTGATTTATTAAATCACCCCTTTCAACAGTTCCGTGTCCGGGTATAGTGAAAGGAGTTCTTATTTTATCGATTTCACATTTTGGATATTTTTTAAATTCTTCGTGGGATAGAGTAGGGTTTTTCAAAAATTCCACTACCTTTTTCCTCAATTTTTCATCTTCTATGTTCCCGGCTAGTCTGATTAATTTTTCCATCCAATCCCTTATCCGAACAATGCACTCAAACCAACAGCAGCTTCTTCCATTTTTTCCTCTTCCTTCTTCTCTTCCTTCTTCTCTTCCTTGGTCGCTGTTGCAGGCATAATGGCAGCTTGTTGTATTACTTCATCTATGTTAATTCCCTCCAAGCTTGTCACCAGAGCTTTCACTTTTGCTTCATCCACGGTTATTCCAGCAGCTTCCAATATCTTTTTAACGTTTTCTTCCGTTATAGGTTTTTTTGCGTGATGTAGTAACAAAGCTGAATATATATACTCCAAATCAAACACCCCCCATTCTTTTTATCATAGTAGCATTATTAAAAGCTTTGATCAACAAGAGTTTTATCGTGTGTTTTGTCGGATAGAATATGTTTAAACTGAGGTTTGTGGCATGTTGATGTGCAATAGGAATTTGTTGTTTATATACCTCGACCAATTCCAATATTTCTTTAGGATAAACGTTTCCATTCTCATAAAAACAAACTACATTCAAACCAATGCTTATTGGTTTTATTTCAAGTTTTCTCAAAGCGTTGGCAACCTCTTTTGATATCTTTTCACCTTTCTTGACCAAAACCACATCTTTTTTAATCACTATTCTACCTTCTTCAACGCCAACAACTATACCTGCTTTGCTCAATTCACTTATGACAGGCCCAGGCATAAGGTTAGTTTTACCAGCTTTAACGATTACATCATTTGGTGCTGTATCAGATTCTTTAGCGTAAGTGTTAAATTTTAACGAAGATAGTAGCGAGTAAAACTTGAAAGCACCCTCTCTACATAAAATAAGTATAGGATTGTTTGGTATCATTCTTCCTAATTCACTGATTTTTTCTTTTTTGGATTCTTTGATGGCTCGGAGGAGTACACTTTTCTTCACGAATTTAATCATACCAACATCTCTGATTTTTTTCCTCAATTCTTGTAGTTCTTTACTGGGAAACTTATACACATCAGCTATACCAACAACAGGAAATTCTTCTATCAACTTCTTTATTTCTTCAACTTTTTTCACCTTTTCTTCCCTTATCAAATTCACACCTCCACTTTCACAGGTTTACTCATAGTTAGCTTTATGAAGATGTTTTTTATGTTCTGCATTCCTCTCGGAAGTTTAGCCTGAACAGCTTTTATGACAGCTTCTATATTTTCACAAATTTCCTCATCTTTCATATCTTCTTTTCCAACCATACATTGAATCGTTGGAGAATCTTTTACCCTAATCCTTACAGCCTTTTTGTAATCCTCTGTTATTTTTTCAACGTTCTCAGTTATTATTTTCGGCATTTTACCTTTTGGCCCCATGTATTGACCAAAAATCTTACCAACTTGAACCATTATTTTTGGCTCAGCGAAAAAGAAATCAACATCTTTTACCAATTTTTTTACTTCTCTTCTATTTTTTGAATAAAATTCCAAATCTTTGGTGGTTAAAATTTCACATCCAAGATTTTTCAAACTATCGGAAAAAACAACGATTCTTGCTTCCTTTCCTCTACCGTGTGGTAATATTACATCTTCAACAAATCTATTTTCCGGTTTTTTAACATCGAAATCTTTGAGGTTTATTATTAAATCAAAAGTTTGAGAGAAATTCCTTTTCTTGGAATTTTTCCTCAATTCTTGAATTGCTTTTAAAATTTTTTCTCTCATCCACGACCCTCCTGCCTAAGCAGTGAAGCGGGTTATTTTTATTTGATTTTAACACTTAAAAAACTTATCGTACTTACCTTCATCGATTTCTTTCAAAACTTCTTTCGGCTTTTTACCTTCCACGGTTACGGGCATACTGTTTGCAGTTCCCAAAACCATCTTCACAGCATTCTTTAAATCCTTAGCTAACATTTCTTTCATTTTAATTTTTGCAATTTTTACACATTGTTCTATCGTTAAGTTACCCATAAAAACTTCTTTTTTCTCCCCACTACTTTCTTTCCCACCCTTTTCTCTTTTAACAACCCCCAGCTCTTTTTTTATTAAACTCGAAACAGGAGGAATACCGACTTCAATTTCATATTTCCTCGTATTTTTATCGATTATAATTTTCACAGGAACTTCTATACCTTCATATTCTTTTGTTCTTTCGTTCACTTCTTTGAAAACTTCACCAACGTTAATTTTATAACTACTTAGTTTTGGAGCGGTTGTTGGTCCTGGAGACGCTTTCCCACCTTCCACTAATATTTCTATCACATCTTTATCTTCCATTTCATTTCCCACCTTTTTGCAACAGTTTAACGAATTCAACACTTACCGTGATCGGTATAGGCACCACAGCTTCTATAAGTTCAATCGTAACTTCCCTCTTCACTTTATCGTATTTAATAATTTTTCCTTCACCGCCTTTGAATGGACCACCGATAACTTCGACCAAATCACCAACATCGAACTCGATTTCAACTGTCTTGGGTTCTAGAAATCTTTTAACCTCTTTCAAATCTATAGGTCTCTTTATCAAGCCTCTAACATGTGGTATCATTTGAATAGCTTTTTCTATATCTTGTAACTCACCTTCAATGAAAATGTATCCTTTAATCTCTTCAGGATGAAAAAGCGCTCGAATGTTGAGACCTTCTAATTTTGCCTTTCCAGCTATAGCTTCCATCACAACGTTTTCCCTTCCAACCACAGTTTTAACACTGTATATCATTTTTTCACCTAGAGACCGAATATTGTAAATATTAAGTAAAAAATAAAACCTATTATCCCGAGAAGAACAACACCCAAGGCACAAATCCTTAAAGTTTCGATGAATTTATCTTTTGTTGGAATTTTATTCATTTTAAGTACTCTTATATACTCTTTTACTTTTTCCCTTATGTTGATCTTCATAACACCACTCAATCTAAAAACTCAATACCAAGAATATTCTCTATGTCTTTTTTTTCTTCTTTTGACCATTTTTTACCAGGACCAAAAATTTGTGGTGATTTTACACCAGTTATGACTAACATAGCTCTCAGACTTTCACCAAGTTCTTTAGCTATCTGTGCACCCCAGATTATCTTAGCATCTTGTGAGAGTTTACTGGATACTATTTCAACTATTTGTTGAGCTTCTCTTAAAGTTATATCAGGACCACCGACAACATTTATCAAAGCACCAGTTGCACCAGTTACATCTACTGTTATCAAAGGATTGTTCAGAGCCCTTTCCACAGCCTCGACAGCCCTGTTTTCTGTATCACTTTCTCCCATACCGATCATCGCAAGTCCACCATTTTTCATAACACTTTTCACGTCAGCAAAATCAAGGTTTACAAGTCCTGGTTTGGTTACGAGCTCAGCGATTCCTTTAACAGCGTTAACCAAAACTTCATCACATATTTTAAAAGCTGTTGCTAAAGAAACGTCGGGAACAATTTCCAAAAGCCTATCGTTAGGTATAACTATCATGGTATCCACATGATCTTCCAAGTTTTCCAAACCTTCTCTTGCATTTGCCATTCTCTGTTTTCCTTCCATGCTGAAAGGCAAAGTGACAACAGCAATTGACAATATCCCCAATTTATTCGCTATCTCTGCAACAACAGGTAAGCTTCCGGTTCCAGTACCGCCACCGAGTCCGCAAGTCAAGAAAACCATGTCAGCCCCTTGTAAAGCTTTTTTAATTTCTTCTTTACTCTCTCTTGCAGCTTCCATTCCAATCCTCGGATCTCCACCAGCCCCTAACCCAGAAGTGAGTTCCCTCCCGATTAAGATTTTTTTGTCAGCATCGGTGTAGAGCAAATCTTGGGCATCCGTGTTTATAGCTATAGTTTCAGCACCAACTATACCAACTTGCATTAGTCTAGTGATGGTATTGTTTCCAGCACCACCCGCCCCAACAACTTTTATTTTAGTTTTTCGGCTTTCTAAGATTGTTCTCAATTCTTCATCTATTTCCTTCGTTTTTTCAGAAGGTTTTTCTGTGAATTGTCTTACTCCCATTCAACTCCTTTTTATAATTCAAAATTTTAAAAATAAATCCTTATTCACCCTTTTTAAAAACTTCAACAAATTTCACTGTTTCAATATCCTTTATCCATTTTATCAATTGGGAAGATATTGCAGATTTTATTTTAAAATCAACGTCTACTTTCAGTTCTATTTCGACTTCTTTTTCATTTAACTTTATCTTAACATCTTCTAATCCTGTGAAATAATCTATTATGGCTTTAACCTTTTCTTCTTCATTTTCCACTTTCTTAACAATTTCGATTTCATACTCCAAACTCTTACCAGCGAGAGGATGGTTGAAATCAACTTTTACTCTACCACCATCCACACTTATTATCTTTCCTCTTAAGTTGTTGACCAATACGTAAGATCCTGGGATTATTTCAACACCCTGCTCTTTGAATCTGGCTTCCGGAATCAACTTGACCAAATCTTCGTTTCTTTCACCAAAAGCCTTTTCTGGTGGTATTAAAACTTTTTTCTTTTCACCAACTTCCATTCCTTTAATCGCTTCATTAAGACCAGAGATTATAAAGCCACCATCCACCACAACGGGTAGAGGACCATATTTTACCCTCTTGTTAAAGATTCCAGCTTCTCTTGCTATTTCTTCTTTTGTTGTATCAAAAACTTCACCACTATCACTTATTTTTCCAACGTATTCGATGTAAACAAAATCCCCGGAATTCATTTTAATACTTTCCTCCCTTTACATAATTTACAAAATGGAGTACCTTCTATTACGCAATTGGGACACACCAAAGCACCACAACCATGACATTTGAATAAAGCTATTGAATATTTCTTACAACTTTGGCAAATACCACCTACAACCAAAAAACCACCTTTGTAAAGTTTGGTTTGTAAGTATAAATAATTGTAATGGATTCAATCGATTTGTTTTCATAAAATCGTGCAGGGGGTGGGATTCGAACCCACGAAGGGACTAACCCAGCAGGTTTCCTCTCATCTTTGAATCAAAGCTTAAGGGTTAGTGTGCATCTTAAGCACCGCCGAGTGCAAGAGCACTCACTGCCGCCTTTTCCACTTGGCTACCCCTGCCAAAAATTATTTTAACTTTAAACTTAATCTTTTTTCAATTTGTTTAAACTTTTTTGAAAATCTTTCATCTTTTTTTCTAAAATTTCAGAGGCAGAGAGAACAACTTCTTCAGGAGTCAAACCACACACAGATTCTACGTTGAAAACGAACTTATCTCCTTCATAGTTATATCCTACCACTGCCGCTTGCCATTTTATATGTTCTCTCCCCACTCCTAACTGGGCTATCGCTTCGAATTGCAATTCTTCACCATCGAAAAGCTCAACTATCGGTATTTTATCAAAAACTGGTTTTACGTCCTTAGCACTGCTTTTAAGGTCTCCGGAATAAACCATTTTAGGCCCCTTCTCTTTCAAAATAAGTTCAACCTTACATCTACCACATCCCTTACCTTCACATTTACATTCGCTCGGTAAGTTGTAAGCTTTTTTATCAAAAGTTAGTGGAATTTGCCCCAACCTATTAGCTATAATTTCATCGGGTAATGCTGAATCATTTTTTTTAAAATCAACCCATTCTATTGCCATAGTTGGAACCTCAACCATCATAATCCTCCTTAAAGCGTTAGCGAAACCAGGAGAAATACCTTCAACGGAGAAACTCATCTCCATCCCATTTCTTTTTAAAATCTTGACTTTCATTTTTTCACCTTATCATTAGTTTTCATTAAATTTAAACTCTCCTCCCCCTCCTACCACCTTTTGGTCTCATGTAGCCGTGTGGAATCGGTGTCACGTCTTCTATCATCCCGATCTTAAGACCAGCTCTTGCGAGAGCCCGTATGGCTGGTTGTGCTCCTTGCCCAGGGGCTTTGGATTTGACACCACCTTTACCTCTTACTCTTATATGTACACCGACTATGCCTTTGGCTAAAGCAATTTCTGCGGCTTTTTTTGCTGCTAACATAGCCGGAAAAGGCATTCCACCTTCCCTATCTTTGTCTGTCATCATTCCCGCTGAAACTCTCGCTATAGTTTCTGCTCCTGTTAGGTCTGTTATGTGGATTATCGTATTGTTCGAAGTTGATAAGATGTGAGCAATACCCCATTTTTCTTTCACAACTTTCACCCAACTTCTATTTTATCTTCTTCAGCGATTGGAACTAAATAACTCGGGTATTGAATTTTTCTACCATTAACCTTAACATGGCCATGTGTTATCAATTGCCTCGCGTGTTTAATTGAATTGGCAAATCCTTTCATAAAAACTATGGTTTGTAACCTTCTTTCCAAGATATTTTCAACAGTTAAAGAAAGAACATCATCGATGCTATTACCATCTTTCAAAAAACCCATTTTCTTCAATTTCTCTATCAAAATTTTCTCCTTTTTTTCATCTTTTTTACCAACCAGATTTCTAGCAATTCTCCTGTATTTCCTGAGTATCGCCTCTGCTCTCCAAAGTTCTTTTTTTCTTTTCAAACCAAATTTTTTCATAAGCTCCTTCTCCTTCTCTATTCTTTCTTTATCCCAAGGCCTTCTAGGTTTTTCGTATTTCTTCTTCAATCTCCTCATTTTTTATCACTTCTTACTTTTTTCTTGAGAAACTTTAACAGACCTTTTCACAACTCCAACAGTCTTACCTTTCCTAAAAGAGCTTCTAGTCCTCTGGCCTCTAACAGGTAGACCATACATATGTCTAACACCTTTATAACTCTTTAATTCAATCATCTTTTGAATATCCAACTTTCTCGTCATTTCCAGATCAGTTCCAGTTAAATGATAGTCTAATCCTGTTTCTGGATCTCTTCTCCTGTTAAGAAGCCAAGAAGGTATACCAAACTTTATGGGGTTCTTTATAACTTCTTCCAATTTTGCCACTTCTTCTTCACTTAAACTTCCAAGTTTTCTATTTGGATCAAAACCTGCAGCTACGCAAACAGCTTTGCTCATAGCATGACTTATTCCTTTTATACCCAAAAGTGCATTCCTCAAAGGTTTTTCTCCGTTGAGATCTGTATTTGCGACTCTAACTATTAACTTTACTTCTTTTTTTGGCAAAGGTCTTTTCTCTATTTTTTCCTTTTTCGGTTTTTCAACTTCACTTTCTACTTTGACTCTGGTAACTCCCATTTAATATCACCATAACAATTAATTCGTCTTCTTAAGTTTTTAAAAGATATTCTGAGTTTGTCGATAAACATGGACCGGCCGGGATTCGAACCCGGAGCCTCTTCATAGCAGAAAATCTCATGCCTTTTCCATATTTAAGGAAGCGATCTACCATTGATCTACCGGCCCATCATTTCTTTTTAGTCCATTTAAGTTTTTTTGGATTTCTCCCCATCATAAAATTCTTTTCACATTTTGAACTACAAAAGTAAAATATTTCTCCACTTACTTTAACAAACATTTTTCCACTTCCAAATTTTATAAGGGAATTACAAAAAGAACACCTCACAAATTTCACCTTTCAACCAGCTTTGCTGCAGTTTCCATTTCAGTTTCCCTTAACATCAATATATCTCCAACTCTAACAGGCCCTATCACGTTCCTTATTAAAATCTTGCCTTTGTCGGGTCCTTCTAAAACTTTACATCTAACTTGTGTCACACCTCTTGCACCACTTCTTTCTAGTATTTGTAGAACTTCTGCTGGAAAAGATTTATCCAACATTTTAACCCTTAAGACTGTTCAATTTATCGATTATTTCCTTCAAATCATCTTTCGCTTCACCAGGATCTACGATGCAGGCTGCAGCACAAGCCACGTCAATACCAACAGCCCTTCCAAGTTCTTGTTTACTTGAAACATACCCATAGGGTATTTTCTTTTCTTCACAAAGTACTGGCAAGTGCATTACTATTTCTTCAGGATCCACATCTTCTGCTATCACTACAAATTGAGCAATACCTCTTTCTATGGCTTTTGTGGTTTCGTTCATACCTTTCTTTATCTTTCCACTATTTCTCGAAATTTCCATTACTTGCAGTATCTTAGATTTTAAATCTTTTGGTACTTCAAATTTAACGTAACTCTTCGGCACAATTTCACCTTTATTACTTTATTTATGAGTGTAATATAAAATTATATCCTTATATGGTTTATCAACTCTAGCAAATCCAACTCTTGGCATTTGAATTATTTGATCTTTTTTCAATTTTCTGATTTCATACTCACCAACAGCTTCTTTGATATTACCGTTTGGCATCACGATTTTAACTTTAACGTTGGGTTTAGAACACCAATGGATTTTTGGCAAATCTAAAGGCACATCTTTTGAAATGAAAACAGGTTTAGCATCTAGTTTTATGGTTGCAAGGTACATCAAACCAACCTCCTTTCCCCTAAAATTTTTATAATCCTCTTTTTCTATGAAAATCTCTTTCATGTCAACAAACACTTTTCTCTTTCCTCTTTCTGGAAAGTTTGGATGTAAGTTTATTTCCACACTATTAATTTCCGGTGAATTTCTTACTGATAGCTTCACAGGATCCAAAACAACCATGTATCTATTTGCGACTGGATCCAAAATTTTCCTGTTCTCCGCTTCCAATACTTCCCAACTCACAGTTCCTTCAGCTTTTGAAATCCCAGTTGATAAAATGAAATTTTTAATACCTTCCGGATGAAATCCCCTCCTTTTTAAGGCTATGAGTGTCGTTAATCTTGGATCGTCCCACCCCATCAATTTCCCCTTGCTAATCATACTCCTTATAATTCTTCCAGAACTGGGAACACCTCTTAAATTAAGTCTTCCAAACTCCATTATGTATGGAGATCTATATCCAAGCAATTTTTGAATGTATTGTTGTAACTCTTTCCTTATTTCAAATTCTTTGCTCCTGAATCTATGTGTTATACCTTCCCAAACATCCATCAAAGAAGTTCCAAAATCGTAAGTTGGCCAAATCTTGTATTTTTTTCCAGTCAACGGATGTGGGGCTTCAACTATCCTCATTATCGACGGATCTCTCATCGTTGTGTTAGAGTGTTGCATGTCTATTTTCAACCTTACAACAACTTTTCCTTCTTCAAAATCTTCCATCCTTTTCCATAATTCAAGATTTTCTTCCACTTCTTGCTTTCTATGTTTACATTCTTTCTTTAGGGCACGGTTTTTCCTTATAACCTCTTTTTTACATAAACAAACATACGCTTTACCCCCCACTATTAATTTTTCAGTAGTTTTGTAGAATTCTTCCAAATGTTTAGAAGAATAATCTACTTCATCCCAATTAATACCCAACCATTTCAACCCTTCTACGATGGCTTTGTAATATTTTTTTTCTACCATTTCAGGATTCGTATCTTCAAACCTCAAGATGAATTTTCCGTTATATTTTTTTGCGTATAAGAAATTTAGTAAAGCTGCTTTTGCATGTCCTATGTGAGGATACTTACTTGGTTCTGGAGGAAAAGCTGTTACTACTTTTCCCATTTCAGCTCCTTTTAGTTCCGGTAATTCAAATGGTTTTGTTTTCTTCTTCTCAATTTCTATTCCCAATAAATCCAACTTTTTCTTTTGTTCTTGATATGAGAGAGAGTTAACCTCTTCAACTATTCTTTCCACTTTACCTATGAGTTGTTTAACATTTTCTTTTAATTCAGGTCTTTCACCCAAAACCCTCTTGATTACAGCCTGTACTTCAGCTTTACCTTCGTGCTCTAAAGCATTTATCAAGGCATGCTTCAATATAACTTCTTCCATATTTCACAATTCATCTTAAATTAATAAATTACAACAGAAGCGTATCCAACTACAGATTCTGTATCTCCACTGACATCACCGGAAGTAGCGTATTTGAGTAATTCACCTTTTTTAGCATGTAATTCTTTAGCAACAACGATAGCAACAGCTATGGCACCAAACCCACACACGCTTGCATTTTTTTCCATTATTTTTTCGAAAAACTTCTTCTCGTTCAATTTTTCAATCTCTTCTATTAAACCCAAATCAATCTTCTTTGCTGTTTTTTGTGGGACATAATGTGAAAAATCTGAACTTGCCAAAACAATCCACTTATCCTTCTCTTTTTTCAACACACTTGCAATACATTTACCAATTTCTCTACAACTTTCCAATAACATGTCATCGGCAAATTCATTTAAAATACTTATTGGTATGAATTTGAAATCTCCACCAAACCTGTATTGTAAAAATGGAAGTTGAACTTCAATAGAATGCTCATACTGATGGGCCAAAACATCTTGTTCCAAAACTTTACTCTCTTTCAAAATTTTTTCTGCAACTTCTTCCTGGATTGCAACCTCTCCGAGTGGAGTTTTCCACAAACCACTTTTCATCAAAGAAAATTGAGCACCAACACCCGTGTGATTCGGGCCAAGTATGATATAGTTTGCTTTTTCTATCCTCGAGTAGACCCAAGCAGCAACCGGTCCGGAATACATATAACCAGCGTGTGGTACGATTGCGGCCAAAAATTCTTGTCTCTTAAAGCTTTTCGGACCAATTCTATGGGTAAAACATTCGGAAATTTGTTTTTTAAGAGCTTCTTGTTCAGAATGATAAAAACTTCCGGCCCCAACAGGTTTTCTCACTAATATCATATTTAACACGCGATGTTATTTAGATTTTACGCAAACATAAATATTTCTTTTCGAACATAATTTTTAAAATATAAATATGAACGAATAATAATATTTTTTCAGAGTGTGAGGATATGAAAGAGAAATCTGTTTTGAATTTGTTCTTGAGACAAAAACCTGTTAAACTCATAATGAGTTTGAAAAATGAACCAAAATATGCTACTATATTAGCAAAAGAA
>JAWCDI010000099.1:0-3939 GCA_044343505.1 Candidatus Aenigmatarchaeota archaeon
GTATTAATTCAAGGATAAATTTTAAAAGGAGGTAATTAACAAATGACAAAAATAAAAGTTCCTGTAACAGGAATGGATAATAGTTATGTTGAAGTTCCTGCACATGACCATCTATCAAAAGTTCAAGCAAGTACAGATTATTTGCATGGTGATGGTTTTTGGCCAATCTATCAAGATAAGATGGCGAAAGTAGAACCTGGAAATGGCTTGACAGTTTTGATTAATGATTACTTTGCTTTAATTGACGGTTACAAAGTTGGTTATAGAGGGATAAAAGAACTGAATTGGAATCAAAAAGTTACTTTAGATGTTTCTTCTGCTGTTGGTAAAGACCCTGTTTATATTGCTCTTAAGGCAGGAAGAGACGAAAAAGGTGTTAAATGTAACAAAGAAGGTATCTTTTTCTTAATTGAACAAGAACCTAATGAAAGAGGTGTCTTTTCTTTGCCTGATGGAGATGCTATTCCAGTAGCAAGATTAAAAATTCCTGCTGGTACAACTCAGATAACTGAAGATATGATTGATAATAGTGTTAAGAAATGGTTAGCAGATATTGACAAAGCTATCGCTAACTTAAAGAATTATGTTTATTGTAAAGTGGAAGAAGCAAAAAGAGAAGTATTTAAATGGATTTTAGAAGAATTTAAACCTGAAATCATTGATATGATAGCACAAGGTGATGAAGCTGTTAAAGCAGAACTTAATCAAAAAATCTTTGCTTTGCAAACCCAAGTAAATAATCTTAGCATTTCAATAGAAGAATTGAGATCTTCTTTTTCTGAATTTATGTACTACGTGAATAAAAAGATTGAAGAGTTAGAAACTATTTCACAAGAACTCCAAGAAGTTATCTCTAAAACTCAAGATAGATTATCAAAATTAGAGGTTGATGTTCAAAAATTGTTCGAGAAGGACGACCAATTAATAAGTTTAATTAATAGTTTAGATGTTAGAATTTCAAATCTTGAGAGCTCAGGGCCTTCTAATGATCAGTCTTTAGCTTTCGCTGTTGATATGTTATTCAATGAAGTATCTTGGTTAAGATGGCAGAACCAGGCAATGACCAATGCGTTAGTTTTTGGAATTTCAAAGAAAGGATTTTCAGATGTTTTTAAAGATCTTGGATGGGTTGACCTGACAAGGTCGGGAAATATAGAGTTAATACCAACTTTTCTAGGAGTTGGTACTTTCCCGTTAAATATTCCAGAAAAAGCTTACTTAGCAAGATATTTTAACTACATGGCCTATTATGTGACTACAGGAAGAACGTCTGATATAGGAAATCCGAAAACTTTTGTAGAGGATTGGAACTGGCTTGATGCTCGTTATCCTAGTTTATTTACGGGCATGAGTCCGAATGGTAATTGGATAATCAGAGATGCATATGGTTTTAATAACCTTTCTTGTTTTTTGAAGAATTCTACGTTTTATGAATCACAACTACAAACTCTATGGACATATATGAGTACAGTAGCTGAATCTACATTCTTAATTACTAATGGTCCTTGTTCGTTCGATTGGTACCCAGAATGGGACGCAAAATTTTCATTAAGTATAGGTTGGCAGTTTAGTAACCAACATAAATATTACGTATTGAGATTCGGCGTAGGTTATAATTCGAGAATCACTTTAGCTATCGCTAACCAATTAGCAATAGAAGAAGTTTTGTACTCAACAACTGACATTTACATACCACCCAGAACAACAAAACATTTAGTAATATCCAAGATATCTAATGACGATGGGACTGAAACTTTTAAAATAGAAGGGTTGTCTACAACCCCTATTGAGATAATAGTTCCAGCTGATAGAGTGATTACTCAACCAGGAGAGTTAGTATTTGCATTGATTAATAGTAGTACTATTGACAATACTACCGTTGAAGGTTATGAAGCATTAAGAGTTGATAGTGCTGATTTGATCTCTGTTGCTTATCAAACTGATGAAGTTCCATCAAAAGTTTATTTTGCTTCTGAGTATGATGGTAATATAACATTTTATGTTTCAAGAGATGATGGTCAAACTTGGGAAGAAGTATCTCCTTATACAATTCATACTTTTGGTAATGTCCCTGAAGGTCAACTTTTGAGATATAAAGCAACACTTACAAAAGGTTCTAAATTGTATGCTGTTTATTTGGCGTACATTTAAAAATGACAATCTATTATTGCTTTTTTAGTAACAAATTAACAGGTGGTTTAAAAGTTCAGTTACATCATTGTCGGATTTTAAAAAAGTACGGTTTTGACGTTGCTCAAGTTGTTCCTGAAGGGTCAGTTCCTTGGTGGACTGGCCCTTCTTTTGAGATTATAAGCTATGATGAATTGTACAATCGGGTAAAGAAAGATGATTGGGTTGTTCTCTCTGCAATTCAGGACTATGATCGTGTAAAAGATTTAAAGTGTAGGAAATGTTATCTTTGGCAACATTTTATCATAAACGATTATTGGTTAGTATCAAGAAAAGATTGGTTAGTATTTACTGTTAGTTATTTTTTGAAAACGCAATTTGAAGCTGTAATAAACCGAAAAATAGAAGTTGTTCCTAACGGAATCGATTTAAATGTGTTTAAACCAAATGGTCAAAAAGAACCAAATAGAACATTCCTTTTGAAGTATGGTGAGTGGAAAGGTTATTGTAAAGAAGCTTGGCAACCTTTATTTTCTCTTTTGAAAGATAAACTTGTAATAAGACATGATTTAACTGAACAACAGATGGTTGAAGAGTTACAAAAATCTGATATTTACATTCAGTTGACCAAATTTGAAGGTTTTGGATTACCATTGCTTGAAGCTATGGCTTGTGGTTGTGCTTGTGTAGATGCTTCTGTAGGAACAGATGATTTTTCAATTGATGGTGTTACTTCTTTAAAGGTTCCAAACACTCCTGGAAGTGTTTATTCTGCTGTTTTGAAATTATTAAGAGATCCTGAGTTGAAAGAGAAGATTCGTGAAGAGGGTTATAAAAAAGCTCAAGAGTATAGTTGGGACAAAATAGAACCTATTCTAGTTGATTTTTGGAGAAGACATGTTTAGAGGAGGTCAGTCATGAGTGATACTTTTGAACTAAAAAGAAAAGAAGATATTGAAAATCTCTCTAAAATACCGATCTTAATAGTCAAGTTTGAAGAATTCTCAAAAAGATTTGATATATTTGAGAATTATGTTAAATCTGAGTTAAGGTCAGTGAATGAAAAGATTGATCGACTTGAAACGTTACGAGAAAGAATTGTTCAAGTCGAGACTGAATCCGAAAATCTAAGTGGAAGGATAAAATATATAGAAGATAAAGTTGACTCTTCTTTAAAATCATCGAATGAGTTTTTGAAAAGAATAAGTTTAGAGTTAGCATTTACTTTGGTAGGTGTAATTATTACACTTGTAGTTACCTTCTTGAGAAGATGAAGATTACGATCAGATTTGAGCCACTCAAGAAAAACGCGAAAGTAAAAGAGTTGGGAAATTTCTTTCAACAAAACCAAGATTTTTATATTCACATCGATGTGAGTCAAGCCATTGACCAAAAGGTTACTACCTTTATCGAAGAAATGCTCCATTTTTTGATTAGAGTGTATTGTTCTGTGTTAAATAAGAGAGTGAGTGTGAAAAAAGAGCACGATTTAATTCGTCAAGTAGTTCAACTCTTCCAAAAAGTTATAGGAGAGTAGAAATGAAACTTCACAAAAAGGCCTTCGAAACAGTGTTGATTCAAAGAGGAACAGCTTACGTTCTCGTTGGGTTGTCTTACGCTGAAGTTGAGCCATTAATGAGAAAAGTCGTCAAGGAAAATAGAGACAAGATTCTAAATAAGCTTGTAACAGAAGAAGATCTTGTAGAGCTTTTTAAAGAAAAGGTTCTTGAGTATTTAGATTTGAAAACAGATAGATTGCGCAGCTGTCCGTTCATAAAAACAATTAGTTGGGATGATCCTGAGTACAAG
>JAWCDI010000100.1:0-3916 GCA_044343505.1 Candidatus Aenigmatarchaeota archaeon
ACTTTTAATTTCCACCATTTTTCTTCATAATTATTTCCATACCAGTCACCAATAGCATTTTGTAACATTCCAATTATTGTTGATTTAGGAGGCAATGGATATGTTTGTGCATAGTAAAAAGTAAATGGATTTCTGTATTGAGCAAATGGCTGAAAAATCTTTATGAAAAGTGTTTTTTCTGACATTTCAGTGTCTTAAACTTGATTACTTTTTATTTTGAGTATTTGACTCTTGAAGTGGAGGCTCGGTTTCTATGAATTGTCTTTTGTAAATCAAAATCATAGGATATTTGTCTTCTTTATTTCGAGATTCGTTTTCCGAAGGTTTACTATTTGTTGAGGATGTTGCATTCTCGTTCAAATTTTTTAAGAACTTTTTAATTTTCTCAATAATTTCTTCTTTTGTTACCTTTTCTACGAGTTCCTTGTTTATGTCAATTACAAATTTTGGTGCGTCTTTTTCTATGATTTCGTGTTCTATTTCTTTAATCTTTCTCCCCTCACTATCTATTGTTTCCTTTTCTTTTGTTATAACTTTATAGACATGGGATTTTGCTAACTCTATTTTGTTCATGTATGTTTCATATTTTCCATTCTCGTATAATCCACATATAACTAACCATGGCGATAAATCCTCCATACGTCCTTTTATTTCTCTCTTCAGGTTAAAAATAGTTTCAACAAGTTGAATTATTCTATCGATGCGTTTATTAGTTACATCTATATCGCCAATGTCTATTCCATGTTCTTCTTTTGTATACTTTCCTATTCTATCTACATCTATAACTATATTATAAACATAAAAATCCATTTTCTCTTCCATATTCACAGGATTACTACCTGCACCAGGGCCAGCCGCCCTTTTCATCATATCAAGATTGGCTGTAAAGTGAACATCATAGTTGTAAGGTGTTAAAGAGATTGCATGAGAAATTTTTACTGGAGATACACGTGTTATTGTAGGTTCTCCTTCTTTGGCAATCATAAATCCAAAAAGATCAAACTCTGGGAAGCTTAATATATTATTATTCTGTATTAATTCTTTTTTTGGATGGACAACCTCATTCTCAACTTCAAGTTCCCCTCTTCCTGCCAACTTCCATTCATTTGGAAATAGTTTATTTGCCCAGTGAAGTATGCTATATCTTAAAGCATACCTACTAACCAAGATGTATTGTTTTCCATCCCATTTTGTAATCTTTTTTAATTCCTGGTAATTTCCAATTCCTTGGTCATAGTTTAAAGAACTTCCATAAAAGACAATATCCATTACTATATATCTTCTTCCACCATTTTGTTTATTTTCATTGTTTGTTTTATTCATTTCTCTCACCTTCCTCTTCGCTTTCAGTACCCTTATAACTAGACATTATCCCTATTATAATTGAGTAAGCAAAATTTATAAATGCTTCTTGTGGTGTTATATCATAACTTTTATTAAGCATATCCCATAGTTTTTTAAAATCTTCTTTTGGTTTATTAACTGCCCGGAAAAGTAGATAAAAGAATTTATTTTGGTCATTGTTTTTAACAGTCTCCAATAATTTGTATACTAGGTGTTGTTTGTAGTTGTTCGATTCACTTTTAAAGGCTTCAGCAGTTACTTTTTTAACTTCCTCGAGGCTTATTTTCAAAACATCATCCTTAACGACTTTTTGCCAATAGACTGATTGTTTTTCTTTTTGTTCGTTCATTTTAACTACGCAACAGATTCATAATTAATATTAATCCATACATTATAAAGCTTTCATCATTTTTTATAATTTTATTAAATATCCAATTATTTAAATTATTATTTACACACAATTCTTTTTTCTCATTCATGTTTTTTAATAAAGTATTTAAAAACATGTTTTTATCTTTTGCTTTTAGTGCATTAAGTAATTCTCTTGCAATTCTTTTTCTTTTATCGATATCTTCTGAAATCTGATTAATGAGACTTGCGGCAAATGATGTAATCCTTATATCATTTTTTATTTTATTAATTAGGTATTTGTAATTATCAAAATAATTTTCCGAAAAGATATGGTTACTTTTCTCTTCCTTCTCTTTTTTGAATTTTACAAGGTTTGCTTCTATAATTAGAGAATAAAAGGATGGAGACCATTCGAGGAAGATTCTTTCTTTTTCATTTAGAAATAGATAGACATGATTTAAAATTATTGGATACGAAGGCCTTCCTTTAATAAATTCTTCAAGTAACCAAGAATATTGTTTACTTTGGTATTTTGGATTTTTTATTATTCTATACTTAATACTTTTGTTTAAATTCTCTCTTATAGTATCATCTAAAATTATTGAGGCTTGAAGTTTTGGAATGCCAATATACTCGACATTAACAGGTTCCTGAGTTTCTCTTTTTATACCCCCATGGCTTATAATATACATATTCTCTATACTCCATACAGATTTATATTCAGTTAAAGTATCTATTATACTTCTCCACGTAATTTTAATAATAGTATCAGTTCTCTTACTTCTAACTTTCTGCAGGTTAACGTAAATTTTTCTGTTTACATTCAATGTAAATTTTAAATCTGGCGAGTAAAAAAAGTAGTACTTTTTATCAATTTTATTAAAGGCATTAGTAAAACATAAAATATATACGTAAAGATAAGGAATATGAAGTTTAATTTCTTTTGTAGAAATTGGGCTTTTTGTATAAAATATATTTGAGAATTCTTGAGAGGATGGAAGAAATTTATTTGTAGTCCGATCAAGTATAGTGAGGATTGGTCTTTCTTCTATATTGAAGCTAATCAGGTTAAAGAAATCTTGCTTTTGTTTTTTGAGCGAATATCCTCTTGCTGTTTGAAAAATTAAAAAATTAGTAAAGAATCTATCTATCAAAGGTAATCTAAAAAAACTATCATCAATATTTTTGTTTTTCCATTCTTTAGAAAGAATGGCTTTTAATTCATCACTTTTTTCCTTGGCTTTTTTAACAGTTTGTACAAATTCTTCAGATATACCGTTATTTGTTTGGATTAATTGTGTCAAATTTTCCAAGTCTCTAATATTAACTTTTTTATTTTTTGGAAGTAATTTCTTTAATTCATCTTTATGTTTATTATTTATCTCATTAAGTAAAGAAGTAATATTTTTAACTTTATTTTTTATTTCTTCCTTGTTTTCACATTTTTTTAGTAATTTTTCTAAATTAGATATATTTTTCACAATCCACGGATCTTCAGAAATATTTTCTATAAATCTCCATGCTTCTTCAAAAATTTCGCTTTCGTCAGCATTATTCAATTCTAAAAGATTAGAAACAATATTTTCAAGAGGACCTTTTTCTTTAATTTTTAAGTTATGTATTACATATGCAATTGGAAAAAGCCCAAAATATATTACCTTTTCGTTATTTTTCATTTGATCATTTAATTTCTCTAAATCCAGCCCAAAAACTTCTTCCATTAAGTTAACAAATCCAATAATACCAGCATCTATAAACCAATTTCCTGTAAATTCTAATTTTCTATTATTAATTTGATTTATTTGTACCTCCATAATATTAAAGAAGGTTTTTTATTTTTAAATTTTTCTAAATTATTATCGATTGATTTCAATAAAGCATTTAAAAAACTCTTGGCTAATTTTTCAGAAAAGAAAAGTGCTATCTTTTCTTCTCTTTTTGTTTTCTCATTTAAAACTTCAAAATAAATAATATATGATTTAGTTTTTTCATCTGAAAACAGAGAAAAACAAATATAATGTCTATGTTCTTTTGAAGAATTTTTACAAGTTAGAATAGAGGAGGTTATAAATTTCGTTTTAACAGCTTTACATTCATAAACCCAAACCCCAAGCTATTCCTTTCTCCAAATCCACAATCAACTCCAAACTCTAAAATTTTTTTCTGTTCTTTGTTTAAATAACTAAACATAAATTCCCATATGCTTCCAATCATCTTATAT
>JAWCDI010000101.1:0-3911 GCA_044343505.1 Candidatus Aenigmatarchaeota archaeon
CAAAAGAATAAATTCTTTTTACTTTATATTTTGCAGCAAATTTTAGAATTAACTTTGCAATTTTATTTATTAAATTTGTTGGGATTACAAGTTCTGAAACTATTGCTATAATATTATGTTTTCTAGACGAATAAATTCTAACTGGAGGCATTGGAATTCCATCTCTAATTATAACAGTAGGATAAAATTTTTCTGAATCTATATAACCTACATAATCCATTTCTAAGTTTTTTATTAAATGTAAAGTTGCAGCTATTCCTATCCCCCCAACTCCAAGCATTCCTATAACTAAAATAGGATTTTTTGCATTAATTTTTCCAATTTCTCTAATTTTTATTTCTCCCATGAAGTAGTTAGATTTTTTAATCTTTTTTTTCTTTACTTTTATGAAGAAAGTCCATGAAACTTATTCTTTATGTCCAGTTTGTTTATCAAAGCTTAAGGCGAAAATATTCAAAGATGAAAATGGAATTTTATGGATGAAGAAAGAATGTAAGAGACATGGGAAATTTGTAGATAAATATTTCGAATCAGAGCTCTATGAAAAATTTATGAAATATATTTACGATGGACCAAAAATAAATTCAAACATTAACGATGAAGGCGAAAATTGCCCATTAGACTGTGGTCTTTGCAAAAGGCATAAATCCCATACAGCTCTTGCAAATATAGTTCTTACTAATAGATGTATGTTGCAATGCAATTATTGCTTTTTCTATACAGATGACTTTTGGAAGAAAAACGTATATGAACCTAGTATAGAAAAAATAAGAGAGATGCTTTCTATTCTTGCTTCCCAAAGACCGATAAGATGTAATGCGGTTCAGTTTACAGGTGGTGAACCTCTTCTTAGGGATGATATGGTTGAAATAGTAAAATTGACTAAAGAAATGGGCTTCGAGCAAATACAATTAAATACGACAGGAATACCATTAATCCAAAACAGATCAGTCGAGGATTTGATAGATGTAACTACTTACTATTTAAGTTTTGACGGTATTTCACCTGAAAAAAACCCAAAAAACCATTATGAAATTCCATACATATTTAACGAAATGAGAAAAGTAAATGCAAATGTAGTATTAGTTCCAACAGTAATAAATGGGATTAACGATGATGAAGTTGGGGATATAATAAATTTTGCAATAAAGCACAGAGATATTGTAAAATCAGTTAACTTCCAGCCAGTGTCCCTTGTTGGTAGGCTTACAAGAAAGAAAGTAAATGAGTATAGAATAACGATACCAGATTTAATAAAAAGAATAGAAGAACAAACAAACGGTATTATATCAAAAGATGATTTTTATCCAGTACCATGCATAGGAAGTATATCTAGATTCGTTGATTCTATTTTAGGTTATCCTTCATACCATTTTTCTACACATCCTATTTGTGGTGCTGGTACTTATCTTTTCGTAGAAGATGAAGAAGTAATTCCTATTACTAGATTTTTTGATGTTAAAGGATTCTTTGAATATTTGGATACTTTATCTAAAGAAATAGAAGAAACAAAGTTATTAAAAGGACTAAAAAGGAAAGAAGCAATATTAAAAGTAATATTGGGAATCTCCAAATTTCTTGATAAAGAGAAAGCCCCAAAAAGTATTAAATTAGATAAATTGCTTCGAGATATATTCTTAAAAAAAGATTATTTAGCAGTTGGTGAGTTTCATATGAAAAGTTTAATGATAGGAATGATGCATTTTCAAGATTTATATAATTATGATATAGAAAGAGTAGAAAGATGTTGTATTCATTATGTTGATGATGAAGGAAGAGTTATTCCTTTCTGTGCTTACAATGTAATACCAGAAATATATAGAGATAAAGTAATGAGAAAATATTCAGTAAAGGCAAAAGAGATTCAGCCGTATTACGTAAGAGATGTAAAGAAATTATCGTCTTCAAATATTTACAAAGAATGTTATTCAATCAAAAATTACTTTAAAAGTGGAGAAAAAATAGAAATAGAAATTGAGGAAGTTTAGGATGATAAAGTGAAAGTAGAAGTAGAGGGTTTTGATATTTTTGATGAAGAAGACAACGAATATTTAAAAGTATACATCAAATGTCATCCAAATTCTAGCTTTAAAAAACAATATGAATTTTTAAAAAAAGAATTCGTAATAAGATGCAAAATAATAGATGGGGAAGGTTTTATAATAATTAAAAAAGAAGATCTAGAAAAACTTAAGGAAGAAAGTAAAAAAGAAAGAATAAAGATAATAGATTACGATAAAATAAATAGTAAAGAAATTTTTTGTTAATTAAATTAAAGCTTCAAATAAGAACTTCACAAGAATCTTTTTTTACTATAACCGTGGTCTCGAACTGCGCAACTAGACCGTTTTTCTTCTCTTTTAATACCCAATACTTTTTAAGTGAATCATTTCTAATTAATTCAAGTAAAGCAATTTTATCTTGTTGATTTTTTATTATCCATCTTTCAGCAAAAGGTAATTTTCTGTATTTATCTTCTAAATTTTTAAAGAATTCTCTAGCATATGCATTTCTTGTTGGCTTTAGCTCATTTATAGAATAAATTTTGCAAACATTCGTCTCTTTTACAAATCCAATTCCATTTGTTGCGAATGGTTCTATAGCTATAACATCATCTTCATTTAAAATTTCATTACTTCTTACTTCATAATTTGGTATTTCTCCACAATGAAGTTCAAATTTTCCAAGTTTATGTCCTCCAAGATTTTGTATTGGCTTAAATCCATGTTTTTTAATTGTATTTTCTATTTCTTTTCCAATTTCTGAAATTTTTGTTCCACTTTTTATTTTTGAAATCGCATTTTCGAGAGCTTCTTTACTTGCATCTAGCAGTTTTCCGTTTTCATTAGTAAAATCATAAGTAATTGCAAAATCGGCTATGTATCCATTTACATGTACTCCTATATCTATTTTCGTTATCCCACAAATTTTCCTTTCATCTTTTTCATCAGAAGTATCATGGGCTGCGATTTCATTACAAGAAATGTTTGTTGGGAAGGCAGGACTCCCACCAAATTCATAGATTTCACTTTCGATTTTTTCAGCTATTTCCTTATATTCCATTCCCTCCTTTACTTTTAGATTTTTGGAAATTTTTTTTATTATCTCCCCAGCTGTTTTATAATATTTTTCAGCTTCTTTATCCTTTTCATTTTCCAATTAATCACCAAATTCTTCTAAGGAAGATTGTTTCCCATAATATTTTATATCTTCGCTTTTGTAGCCAAGAGCGCCTAGTATCTTCAATACTGCTGGTATTATTTGGTTATTTATATAATAATCAACATCGTAATCTTTTGCAAATTGGGCTAATTCAGATTTCTCCGATATACTCCTTCCACTTTTTGTTATTATATATCCTATAATCGACCCTATTGGTATTTTAATTCCTCTTTTTTTAGCTTTTTCATAGGCTGAAAACTCAGGAGAAGTGACTTTGTATTTTCCTTTCCTTAGTTGTGTATAAATTATTAAATCTTCTTTCTTTACGTTTCCTTTTTTAAGATCAAATATTTTATTTCTTACTATTTCCAATGCCTTTTCCTTATTTCCCTCTTTTAAAATTACTTCAAGAACACTTCTTTGTGTATCTCTTGCAAGTTTGCACCAGTCTCTTCTTACTAACTCAAAGCCCCTAATTTTTATTCTATCATTAAAATCTATTAGAGCATATTTTTTTCTAGCCCCTATTTCTTCCTTTGTCTTTTTTTCAACGAATACCCCTCTTTTGTAAAAGTTTTCTATTTCAAGTTCCATGTTTTCTGGCAAATTCTTATTAACGAATTCGACGAACTTCATTACATCTTCAATTTTTTTATCACCTAACAAAAGGAAAATACTATCAGTATCCATATAAATTACATTAAATCCATTATTTTCAGCAAGTTTGGCTATTTCTTGAATGTATTTCC
>JAWCDI010000102.1:0-3906 GCA_044343505.1 Candidatus Aenigmatarchaeota archaeon
ACCCATACACTATTCCAATTTCCCCCATCTCACACAATTTTTACCATAGCC
The DNA here is from genome assembly GCA_044343505.1 of Candidatus Aenigmatarchaeota archaeon. Classification (GTDB taxonomy): domain Archaea; phylum Aenigmatarchaeota; class Aenigmatarchaeia; order CG10238-14; family SCSR01; genus JAVZGQ01. Next base: position 52 of record JAWCDI010000102.1, read on the forward strand.
TTACCGGCCTTATGCTGAAAAAAGTTCGTGGAGCTATTGTTATAGAGCTAGCATCCACAAATTTCAAACCGCTAACAGAGTACAGGGGAGAAAGTTATCCTATTCCAACGAACGCTAAAAAGAAGTTTGTTGATTTTGATCCCTTTCTTCTTGAAAGGATGTATTTCGATGGTTGAACGAAAATCTTCTATTTAACAAGCTCTCCTTTATTGAAAGGGATTATTTTCTCTATTTCTTTCAGCTCTATAGATTCGGTAGGTTTAGAGATTTCGGGACAAACTTTGAGCATCAACTCCTTTTTTATATCTTCTGCCAAAACATCGGCAGGAACATCACCTGGAACCAAGGTCACTAAGTAAGGTGTTTTAGATTTAACAGCAGTTGGCGGACCATAAATCAGCTTTATTCCAAAAACTTCTTCTTGTTTTATTCCGATAGAAAGCCTTGGCTCGATTTTTTCCAAATATTTCTTTTCCCCAACTATCTCAAAAACTCCTTTAGGTGCTCCTTCTTTTTTCTCCACTTGCTCAGGTTTAACGTAAAAAACACTAACTTTTTCTTTATCAAGCTTCTTATCCCAAGCTTCTGAATAGCAAGTTAAGAAAACGGCAGCTTCATAAATCGTTTCTGCTGGCAAAATTTTTCCAGGATCGTTTCTTATCACGGCGAAGTTTGATTTCAAATCAGAATGTAAAACAAGATCTTGCGGTCTTGTGAACCTTTTCAGGATTGTTTCATCGTTTCTTGAATTTTTGCCGAGTATAACCAAAATGTCGTTACTCGAAAAGAACCAACGGTAACGCTCATACCATTTTTTCCCCATGAATAATAAGTTAACTTGAACAAATTAATTGTTAAATCAATTTATTTAGAATTCCCACTTCTCTTATCGGCTCCGCTTTAAAACCTTTATAACAACCATATCCAGCCACAGCTCTTTCAACCGCCTCTTTTATGCCGTATCCCCTTAACCTATTGCTCCTGTAAAATTGGAAGTATTCTTCTGGATAATTTTTCAAGATTTTTGTCGCTTCTTCTCTTGCGTAAAGGAACAAAAACAAGGTCTGTAAAGGGTGTGTTAATATCGAACAACTCTTCCTTAAATTCTTCATCATTTTTCATTTAAAAATAGGATATTTAAGCTTTTTTCTCAGCATCGCTCAAAATCCTCTTTATTTCCTCGCTACTTTTACCAAAATATTTTTCAAATTCTGGAGTTGTCGAGAGGAGCTTTGTCCTCCCGAATTTCTCGCTCTTTATCAAACCTTTTTCTTCAAGAGCAGCTACGTAGCCATAAGCTTTATTACCTTGATATTTAACTATTACAGATTGCTTTATCGGTTGTTTAACCGCAACTATCGCTAAAGTGCGCATCATGCCATCGCTGAGATCTGCGAAAGGTGCTAGTTTGGCCACTTTTTCCCTGTACTCTTGCTTAACCCTGAACTCAAACCCTTCAGTAGTTTCAACCAGCTCTACGCCATGATCTTCTTTCCTCAACTCTTCTTGTATCTTCACCAAATTCTTTTTCACTTCTTCAACGTTCAAGTTCAGGATTTTCGCCAGCTTATCTACACTCAAAGGCTTATCAGAAACGAAAAGTGCAGCTTCTATCAAGGCTTTGGTGTTCATACAATAAAATTTCTTTTTTCAAAATTTAATTTTCTCGAAATATTTTTAACTTTAACTAAAAATTAAATATGGTATACGTAACAAAGTTTGACGGAAGGAAGCAACCCTTCGATAAGAAGAAAATAATCAACACTTGCTTGAGGTTTGGAGCTAGCTTGAAACAAGCCCAGGCTGTAGCTGAAAAAATAGAGAAAGAAGCTTACGACGGGATTCCTACCACTAAGATATTGAAGCTTGTATTCAACTACTTGAAAGAATTCAAACCAGGGATAAAACATAGGATAGATTTGAGAGAAGCTATAAGCAGGCTTAGACCAAAGCCGGATTTTGAAATTTTCATCGCTTCTCTTTTGAAAGAATACGGCTATTCAGTTAAGATGAATCAAATAGTTGAAGGTAAATGCATTGCTCATGAAATAGATGCGATAGCCATCAAGGATGAAGAAACCATATTCGTTGAAGTAAAACATCATCTTCAACCACACACTTACACAGGAGTAGATGTCGTACTCGAAACCCAAGCAAGATTTGAAGATCTGAAAGAAGGTTTTGAGCTAGGAAAACATGAATACGATTTCTCCAAAGCTTTAGTCATCTGCAACACCAAATTTTCAGACCATGCTTTACAGTACGCTGAATGTAAAGGAATAAGCTACATAGGATGGAAAGCACCTCCGGAGGCTGGGCTAGAGAAGCTAGTAGAAGAGAAAAAATTCTATCCGATAACTCTGCTGAAGAGCTTGGATTTTGAAACAGGGCAGAAGCTTTGTGATGTTGGCATTATCACGATAAAACAACTTTTGGAGCAAGATGTCGATGAATTGCACAAAAAAACAGGAATTCCTAGGAAAAAGCTGAAGGTTTTGATGAGAAACGCGAAAGAAATATTCTAGCTTCCACAACTTTAAAATTTCATGCTCCCTTTTTCTTCAATTTTTTCCTTGTTAGCAAGTAAATTATCTCCAGAATTCCTACAGTGTTGAGTAAGAACAGAATTATGAACCAAAACTTTTCTCTTCTAGTGCCAGCTTTCCACAAAGCCAAAGCTTTCCAGAAAAGGCTCCAAGCTAGAAGAGGGAAGAAAACGTAAGGTTTTAAAACCAGAGAAAACAAAGCTTCCATTTTACCACGTTTTCATTCAAACGCTTATTTGAAGTTTAAGAAGATAAAACATAATTCAAAGCGGCATAAGCATCAACTCTTCCCCACCCATAGTACCTGTCCCAGTACTTAAAACCCAGGTCTTTTGCTGTTTTGTACAAAGCATTTTTTATTTGGTTGTCTGTTAAGTTTGGTTTTGCTTGCAAGAGCAAAGCTATGACTGCTGAAACATGGGGAGTTGCCATGCTCGTACCAGACCAAGAAGCATAGCCGTTGTTCGGTATAGTTGAATAAATGCTTACTCCAGGAGCAACTATATCTAAAGCTAAGCCTGATCCCGACCAGTTTGGCCTTTTGTCTCTTTTGTCAACAGCACCAACTGCTATGGCTTTGGAAGCACATGCCGGAGATGCAACTTTTCCTGGAGTATTACCAGCAGCAGCCACAACAGTAACACCATTATCAACAGCCCAATTAACTTTTTGAGCCAAATAATCATAATCGCAGTTTGCTTTTGTGGTACCACCTCCTCCTAGGCTTATGCTCATCACTCTGGATATTTTATAGTTAACCACATACTCTATTGCAGCTGCTACATCGCTACTGTAACAAGAACCGGAAGAATCGCAAACTTTTGCTGCCCAAATCAAAGCACCAGGAGCAACTCCCTTAGCTTGCTCGTTGAAACCATCAGCGGTTATTATTCCTGCAACGTGCGTTCCATGACCATTGTCATCTTGGTAGCTTTCTGTGTAATCAACAAAACTTTTTCCTCCTGCTATGCTACTTGAAAGCTCTTGATGGTTTGAGTCAACTCCTGTGTCCAAAACTGCTATCACAATTCCTGAACCATTGTAGCCTTCAGCCCAAACTTTGTCTGCTCCTATTTGTTTATCGGCTTGAATATCTAGGATGTAATAAACTTTGTCTTCCTCCACAACAACAAATTTCTTCATCAATTCAACAGCAGCTTCTGGACATTCCACAGCTGTTGCATCGTTGAGCTCATGGACAATTTTACAGCCATGGAGAATTGGAATTAACCTTAAAGTGGTTTTTGCTATGAACCTTGATCTTGGAGATTGAGCCGAAACTATTATCGGTAAAATTATCGCCAAGACG
>JAWCDI010000103.1:0-3855 GCA_044343505.1 Candidatus Aenigmatarchaeota archaeon
TTTTTATTTTCAGGCCTAAAGAAATCTGCAAAATCTATAATAACTACATCAAACTCCTTGCCTTGAATTTTAAACTCATCGAGAATAATCGGAATTTGATAAACCGAGAGAGTGAAAGATGGGAAATAAATAATAGTTAAATCTCTTTTTACACCCGTCCTTGTTGGAGCTTTTGATATCCTTTCTTTCAGGATTTGACAGGCTCTTACAGCATGAATGGATTTATCGATATCAATAAGAGGTATTCCAGTAATAATTGAGTCAATTCTTTTTGCTATTTCTTCTTTTGACATTTCCAATGATATATAAAGAACCCTATATCCTAAAAGAAAACTTTGAGCAGCTATATTTGTAAGGAAGGTTGTTTTACCTATACCAGTCCCAGCGGTTATAACTGAAAACCAACCTTTTTGGAGCCCTAAGCCTTTAGTTATAGAATTGTCAATCACGGATAGTCCTGTCATAACTCTTTGAGACTCCTCGGTAAATTTGACGTAGGGCCTCATCTCTAAACTAGATTCGTCATAAGTTAAGAAATCTAGTCCTCCAGCTTCAGATTCAACTTGGACAACCCTTTCAAGGGATCTTTGCATCATTCTTATTATCATATCAACACCAAACTCACTTGAATCTATATCCGCATCAATGGATTGCATAGACAACACTTTTTCTATAGAACTTAAAAATCCACTTATTTCAACGTATTTTAAGAACTCTTTTATCTTCTCAAAGATATAATCAAAGTCATCAGTTCCAAGAGATGTTAAATAAGTTTCTCCTCCTTTTCCTTTTATTTCAGATATCAAAATCTCTTCTTCAGAAGATAACTTCCTTCCAGTCTGAAAGACATAAGCTCTTATTTCTCTTTCTAGATTTTCAAAATCAAGAGTCTCTCCCCTTGAAATAAAATTTTCTAGAACCGAACAGATAACCGAATAATTAGAAAGTTTTGGCAATAAAGACAATATTCTGACCGCTGTTGTGGAAGAATTTCTAAGATAATAAGCCTTAAGAATACCTTTTACTAAACCAACATTGAGTTTAATATTACTGTTCATACAATTCCTCCAGTTTATCTAACCTATACTTTTTAGAAAATCTCTCAAGTTTGACATCGGTTCTCATATCTCCATTATATTTTACATAGTCTAAAACTTGAGAAGTAGCGTCTTTCACAACTTTATATATTATAAAGTTAGATTTCAGAATTTCAAAATAGTAGGTCTGAAGCCTTATAAAAAGAGTTCTTTTTCGAACTATACTATTTAGTTCCTCTATTTGCGGAGCGTACCAAATACTTGGCCTATTTATAACCTTAAACTGAGTACATAGATTAAATGGGATATCAACCGCAACCCACTCAACAGCACCTTCAACAGATAGAGGAACACTTGTTAAAAGGTCAATGTATATGGTTTTTCCTTGTTCAATGTCTAAGGTAAAAGGTGATATAAAGTTTGATACAAAATAAAGCATCAATTCCTTGTAAGACTTTCTTTCTTGATTTACTAATCCTCTGGATAAGTGATCTTTAGCGTTTTTAAGTTTTTCAGAATAATAATCATCATTAAAAAGCCAGGTGATTTCAAATGTTTCATTTATTCCAAGTGAATGAAATATTGCCATCAAATCTTGAGGTTTTCTGTTCTTTTCCTTTACGAGTTTTCTTATAATAGAAACAAGTCTTTTTCCAACTATTTTACTCTTAATTTCTTTCTCACTAACTATGTTTCTATATTCTTTAGCTAATATGTTCTCAACCGAGTATTTGTCTATTTTTGGCATAAGGTAATTCCTCCATTAAAATTTTCTTTTATAAAAGCTTCAGCTACCATAAGAGCATCGGTCAAGTGATCTAACTTACCCTCAGATATTTTCTTCTCTTTGAAAGCCCCTAAAAACTCTTTATATCTTTCTACCGAGAGTTTCTTCCTTAACCTATAAGAAGTGTTCTTTATATTCAAAGCTTTATCTATATTACCTTTTGTTAGAGTTATAACTTTAATCTTATCACCATTTTTAGTAGAAACCGCTAAGAGTATTGAAGCATACAACATACTCAAAACCATTTGAGTTCTTCTTGGAATAAAAGGTCTTAAATCTGGTTTTTCAATGCAGATAACATCAATGTCATATTTATCAATCAAGTTTAATATTAAATCGTACGCAAACTTTAAATAGTAGATTTGAGACTTAGTTTCAAGTAAAAAGTTTTGCAAATTCTTTCTTCTTCTCCCAGTTTTTGTCAAATACAAGTCTTTAGGTATTGCCTTCTTTGGTGAAACAACATCAAAGTCCTTTATACAATAATTCCCATTTGTCTTTTCAAGAACAACATACCCAAAATTATTTACAGCAGGATCAATTGACAATAACTTCTTCATTGTAATCCTCAGTTATTATTTCAATTCTTCTGACAGAACCATTTTCCATTTTCAAAACCCATTTCTCAGAATACCTTAATGGAAAATCACTTCTATGGGATATTACAAAAATCGGGACCTCTACGTGTTTCCAAATTGATTGGACAATATCATTGACACATTCAATTCCAATCTGGTCAAGATGATCAAACACTTCATCAATTACAATAAGATTTATTGGAGATGGTAGTACAGTCCTTAGAGCAAATAAGAAAGCAACCTCTAATCTTCTCTTCTGACCGGAAGATAAAGCACGATAGTCTAATGAATAATCCAATTTACCTTTATTGTCTATATCAACACTTGAAGGAAGTCCAACAAGAGACGAATAAATTTCCATATGTTTTCCAATATCACCTATAATTTTCGAGATAACGCCAGCCTTAATACCTTTCGGCGAGAAAATTTCAACCAAAGCCTTTGCTTTAGAAAGTTCATCAAAGAGAGCATTTAACCTCTCTCTAATCCCAGGGACTTGACTCTCCAACTGTTGTATAGTCTCAATATTAGCGTCTAAGCTCGCAAGTGAACTAGACTTTGTGAATAAGTCGTACACTTCTTTGTAAAAACTTGAAATATAATCAACATACTGTTTAGATTCGGATAGTTTGCTTTCAAGGTTTGATATTTGCTTTTCCAGATCTTCTACTTGTATTGAAATTTCATTTCTCACCTTTTCTTTATACTCATCTGGAACTGGCTGAAAACAAGTTGGGCACACAACTAATTTTTCAACTGAACTTACCTTTTTCAAAAGATCGGACTTTTGTCTTTCTAGGTTCCTAAGTTCATATTCAATGCTATACATTGATGATTTGTTTTGTTCTTTTATCTTATCTATTTTTGTTAAAATTTTCTTTAAATCTTCTGTATTGTTAATTTCTAGTTCATATTTGAGTTTTAATTCTTCTAACTCTTTATCAAAAATCTCCTTTTCTTTCAAGAGTGGAGATACTCTCGCCTTCAAATCTTCTATCGTATTCAGTTTCTCCTTCAAGGCATACTCCAGTCTTGTCATTTCAAGTTCAATATTATTTGCTATCTTCTTTACGTCTTCAAGTATTCTATCTAGAAAAGACAAATCCAAAATATCAGTAAATAGTTCTTTTCTATCTGTGTCAGTATAACTAGTAAACCATTTTGTTATCGTATCAGGAGTAAAGTAAGTTAAAAACTGAACGGTCTTATATGAAACCTTGAGAGTGCTGTTTATCATCTCTTGGAGTTTTGCCTTTGAATCTATTACTTTTTTACCATCTATATAAAGGTCCAAAGAACTTCCATCTCTAACTATAGAATAAGTTCTACCCTCAAAGGTATACCTAAGATCAACTGAGGGATTTTGAGGAACTGTTCCTCTTATAGTTTTTCCAGTTAAAGCAAACAAAATTGACTCAAGGAGAGCTGATTTACCTACACCATTAGAACCTCC
>JAWCDI010000104.1:0-3854 GCA_044343505.1 Candidatus Aenigmatarchaeota archaeon
AGAGCATTTATCATAAAAATAAATTGAACTAACTTTTATAAGTTTTTCTAAAACATTTCTAGCCATCAAAAATGTTATTTCGGAAATGTTGGTTTTATCTCTCTTACTTTTTCTATTCCACTTTCCCCAACTACTCTAATGGCTGTATCTCTCTCAACCTGAGAGTATAAAAGTTCTGGTCTAAGAACAACATACCTTACTAAACCTCTCTCGCCGTCTTTAACTAAACTAAATGGATCATCTTCTTTAACAACAAAAAACAATAGTGCTGGAAGATAGGGCGAATATGTTTGAGGTTCTTTTGGAGTATCAAAGATTAATCCAAAAATGAAATGTCCATATGAAGTTATAAAATTAATATTTTTGAATTCCTTCTTTAAATCCTCTAAAACCTCCCTTGAAACTTCAATACCACCAAAATATACATACCTAATATTTTTTATATCTATTTTTTTATCGTCTGAGATTTTTTTATTTAGATCTCTCCACAAATCTGGAGTAGAAGAAATAAAATGAATATCGTATTTTGAAAGAATTTCCTCCATATATTCTAATGCAGGCCACATTCTTTCGTAAATTTTATCTTTGTTGTTAGGGTCTGTAAATAATTTTTTTAAACCCCTTGTCTCTACCGGAGCAAAAAATAGAAAACCACGAAGTTCTTTAATAGCTCCTCTCATCAATTCTTCGAATGGCGCTGGAAAAGATGGGCCCAACACAAGACAATTAAGTCTATCTGACATTTTCCAATCCTTTCTAAAAGAATCGACAATATACTTAACGTTTTCCTTTATAGAATTTTCATGCCATGCAATGGTTTTTTTTGGATTTGTACTTCCAGAAGATGTTAGAGGCATTAATTTGTGTATTTCTTTTTGAACAATTTGGCGCGGTATAAAATAAAAACATGATTTTTCTCTTATCTTTTTTTCATCTCCAAGACTTAATTCACTGGATAAGAACTCTTCTAAACTATATTTTTTAACCTCCTGTATTTTCAATCCATATTCTTTTATATTATCATGCCAATATGGTGTTCCGTGCTCTTCATCAAAGTGAATTCTCTTTATTTTTTCCCATCTTTTTTCTATCTTATTGTACAATTCTTTGTCTAGTTTTTTAATACTCTCGGCTATGTCCATAATATAAATTTAAACGAAATGATTTAAATACATTAACTTCATTTTACTACTTCTATTTAAATAATTATAACAAACCACTAAACAATAGCTAAATTTAATATTATAAAATATGTTATATCTAAGTTGTGAATAAAGATTCTGATATTTTATCTACTGTTAAGAAATCTATTTATTTTTTTCGGTATTTTATAAATAAATAATTATGAAAGAAATGTTGGAAAAAAACTTGACAAAAGAAATGTATATAGAAGGAGGAAACCTTTTTTTTAAGTTCAAAAACGTAGAGGAGCTCAAGGAATTCCAAGAAAAACTCCTAAGACCAACTTTAGAAGCAGCTTATAAGAATGTACCTTACTGGCACAGAAAATTTAAGGAAATAGGATTGAAGCCGGAAGATATTAAAAATGTTGATGATTTAGCGAAAGCCTATGAAAAAGGATTGAAAATTACTAGCGATAATCTGGTTAAAAATTTTGGCGAATTGCTGCCAACTTGGATAAGAAACAATGAGACAAGCTTTACTGTTTTTTCATCAAGTGGTACAAAAGGTTTTCCAAAAATGGTTCCATACACGCCTGATGCTATAGAAAGAATGAGCAAAATGGGTCTAGATATGAAAGAGTTATTCTCAGAGGTCGGTGATAGAGTCTTTAATCAGCTCGCACCCGCACCATTTAGCTCCGGTCCGATGTTGCTAGCTACTGTGTTCAGTAAATCCAATAGAGTGGTTTTTGAATATGTCACTCAACAACCATTACCACCAGAATTTATAAACCGTCTTTTTGGTTTGTATAAATTCAATGTTATACTCACATCTCCCTTGGCAGCTTTTAATATTGGTCATATCCTTTCAAAAGAGAATAAAAATAGTGTCAAAAGAATGATATTATCCGCTGAACCTACTACTGAGGGTCTTCGTAAAAAAATAGAAGAAATGTTCCCATCTTTAGAAGAGATAGACACGTTATATGCTTCCACAGAATATGGCGTTAATGCTATAGGAAATGTTAAAATCAACGAATTAGCAGTCCATCCATTAAACTTATTTGGAGTAGCTACTGAAGATGGTGAATTGGTATTTTATGAAGAAGCTGAGGGGAAAGATGTATTCACAGCACTTCATTATCCACAGACTAAGCCAGGTATTTATTTTATTAATTATTCTCATGGTGATTCGATAAAACAACTAGGATTCGGAGAGACGGAGGTATGTAATAAAAGGATTCTAGGTGTTATAATAAGACAGCCGACAAGAAGTGACGAGATACTAAATCTATGGGGATATAAGGTTGACTCTAGAGATTTAGATCTTTTACCAGTAGAAAATTTTGGATACGTCGTTTTGTTCAATGAACGTGAAGAAGGAGGAATAAAGAAATATAGCTTTACAGTAAGGTATGTGCCGCCAAAGGAGGGAAAAAAAATTACTAAAGAAGACTTCTTAAAAGTAATCACACACTCGAACCCACCCGCATATGGATTTTTAGAGGGAATGATTAAAAACGGACTACTAGAAATAAGATTTGAAGAAAGAAGTCCAGAAAATTTATATGATGGTATAAAAGTATCACCAGCAAAAAAAACTAGATTAGTAAGAATATAATGCCGGAAGAACCTTTTTTTTATTTTTTAAAAAACGGTTTAATAACTATAGAGAATGGAAACATAAATATATTTAGAGGGCTAAATATTATAATTCCCGCAAGATCAATAATATATCTTAGAAACATTCTAATAGAAAAATTTGGGAAAGATGTTTCTAAAGAAATATTATTTAAACTCGGCGAATACCAAACTAGACAGGCTATAGAAAGATATAAAATAATTTTCGAAATAGAAAAGGAGTATACTGAAAAAGCGTTCAATTTTTTTGAAGATATTATCTCCATTCTGGGTCTAGGAAAAAGTAAGATAAATATTATATATAAAGATGGCATATTACTTGAAATGCTACTCTATAATAATCCTATAGCAATAGAATTTAGACTAATGGGTATGACCTCTGAAGAACCAATAGACGATTATATAAGAGGGCTAATATACGGAGGAGTTAAATCGATTTTGAGAACAGATATTGAGAAAATTGAAATAGTAGAAACTAAATGCATAGCGCTGGGAGATGAATGTTGTAAATTCGAAGTTGTATCTAAAACTAAACCTTAGGAAGAACTAATCCCTTTTCTTTTTCTTTTATATAAATTCCACTATTGTCCATTACTATATCATACAGGTCCCTAGAATGATTTGTACCTCTCATTTTTAAAATACTAAAAGTAATAAACTTCTTACCAAGTTCAAACCTTCTTAATAAAAATACTCCATCAGCTAAGAATCCTTCGAAGCCATATCTAAAAATTTTATCACCTCCCTCTTCTATTTCACTTAACATTAATGATGTTATTTCATACTGTCTTAATATATCTATCAAACTAAAAATGTTTCTTCTTAGCTTGGGTAAATCTTGTAATTCCTTCCAACCCATTGCCGCAGCTGTTAAAGTATCTAAAATAAATATTTTAAACTTATATTTATCATACGCGCTTAAGACTTTTCTTGTTATATCCTCTATACTTAGTGGAACCATTCTTTCAATTATAATATGTTCGGATTTAACAAAATCCTCGAACTCTTTACCCCATGTGAATCTTGACATACCTTTTATTATACTCTTTTCACTCTCTTCTATAGTCATATAATATGTTTTTAACCCTT
>JAWCDI010000105.1:0-3852 GCA_044343505.1 Candidatus Aenigmatarchaeota archaeon
TTAAAATTATTTACTCCATCATTTGGGTCATTGTCACAACAATAGCTGTTAATTAAATCACAAGAATACTCCACACAATGCCCTTCACCGTCACAATAATCATGTCCATCTGGAGGATAAATTTTTGCAAAATATCCATAACAACCACTATCGGAACAATCTCTTGCTTCACCACATAAAGTTCCATTTGGTTTAAAAGCTCCAGTTGCTGGTCTACAAATTGTATCAGAAGACTTAAATTTACAAGTAGTATTATCACAACATGGACCAAATGGTGCTTCACAATCTTCTCCTGGTTCAAGTTGACCATTACCACAAATAGCTACTTGATTGTTAACAGTAAAAACAGAATCTGATTTATCTATATCGGAGAAAAAACCATACTCTCCATCCCATATTCCTATACAATAATCGTTATCATTAACTACTGTTGTAGTATTCCACTGTATCGAATATATTCCATCTCCGTTGATTGATACAGAACCTATTAGATTCCAGTTCCAGACCCATCCATCACACCCATCTTTTCTATAATATACATACACGGTCCCTGTAGGAGGACTTCCTTCTGCATTAACATAAAACTGTACATTAATTGTACCAGAAACTATCTCCCCACCATTTGGATAAATTACATATAAACTTGAAACATAATCAGTAAAACTGGTCTGTGCAGAATTTGTTCCATCTGTCGCCTCAACTAAATATTCTCCTTTTATTCCATTCAAATCGTAAACATAAACAAAGTTTCCATCAGAATCAGTTGTTGTAGAACTAGTACTCTTTTCACCATCAGGCCTTGTTATCGTAATATTAACTTGAGAATTAGGATTGAATCCTTCTCCACGAATGTAAACCAAATCTCCTGGCTTGAAATCTGTTCTTTCATTTCCTTCAGCATCAGTCGTCCAAATTCTCGTTTCAGTTGCAAAACTTGGCAAAACAAAATTCAAAATAAAAAATCCAACCAAAGCTAAAACTAAAACTATTAAAGAAATTTTTGCTATCCCTTTTGCCAGACCTTTATTCAATTTCATCTAAACACTTTGAATAAATCTCCATTTATTAATGGAAACTCAAAACTTAAATACTCGTAACAAAAAGTTTTAAAAATTTTGCTGAAATTTTTGCCCAAAATTTCCATTTTCATCTTTCTTCACTCCTCGAAACCCTTAATGTAAGGATTAAACAGATTATAGCTATTAAAACAAAAACTAAAAGTAAGCTGTAAGAGAAAATTCTTGGCTTTGTGAAGTAAGATGTTATGCCTAGTGTTGGGGGTTGCTCTAAAACTTCTTCCCTTTCTTCAGGAACTTCTGGCTTTTCTTCTGGCTTAACCTCTTCTTCTGGCTTTTCTTCCTCTTGCGGAACTTGTTGCTCATAAAATTCTTCTTCTTTTATACTCACTACTGAAATTGCACCAGAAACTCCACTTAAGGTTCCGCCTCCTCCTGTTCCTCCTCCAGAAGGAGCTCCTTTGTTAAACTTAGCTGTTCCAAAATTTCCCCAGTTTCCAGCCTCATCTTTACCATGAACATAAACTATGTGCTCTCCTGTAGCTAACCTATTCCAAACATCTTCTGGAATTACTCCATAAACGTCTTCCCTACTTTCATCAAAAGCTCCGTCTAAGGCTTGCATCGGAAATCCCCCGCCTATCGGAGTGTTTGTGTCTATGAAAAACTCTGCTGCTATAATCTTCAAAACCATAACATTACTATCTATGGTTGCATAAACATTCTTTCCCACAACTCTTACATTATAAACTGTTGGAGGAATATTACCCAAAACAAAAGTATAAGAAATGCAGTCTCCCCAGTTTCCAAGCTCATCCATTCCTCTTACCCAGAAATTATAAACACCACTATGCAAAGGCTTCTCAATCTCAACCCCTACTTCTTCCACATTTTCATCAAAAGCTCCGTCTAAGGCTTGCATAGGCTTTCCTGTTCCAGGTTCAGGGCAAGTAGGTTCTTGATTTATGAAATACTCAGCATAAACTATTTTGTGACAATCCAAAAGAGTCGCATTCCCATAAGTCTTATAATGGCAAGATGTTGGGTTTGGATTAACGCTTATGTTAAAAACTTCTGGTCCAATTTCATCCTCCTTTTCTCTTGTTTGGTTAGTATCAACCCATCTTTTTTCTTCAACCTCATAAACACACTCTGCCTTTCCATTTAAAACACAGGAATAGCTCCTGTATTCTTCTTCTTTCTGCTCTTTTTCATAGCAAAGATTTAAATCAACCCATCTTGTTTTTCCTGTTTCATACCAACCATTTAATAAAGTACAATCTTGAATTTGGTAAGTACAACTACAATTTTCTGTACAATCTCCGTTATAGTACCTTAAGTTTCCTTGGCAATAATCTCCACAATTCTCATCCTTTTCGCATTCTGCCCCGCAAGCAAAGGAGCAAACTTTAGAACAAAAAGCATTCCCACAATTTATATCACAAAGGTAAGGATTGCATTGCTCCAAATTAATCCATTGGTTAAAAACACAAGCTCCTTGTTCGCAAACATATTCTCTCTGGCCTTTTGTACAAATATCCTTACAATCATAGTTGCTAACTTTACAAACCATTCCTTCATTTATAGGCTCGCAATATTCTCTTATCTCAATTACTACATAACTACACATACAATCTTCAGAGCAGCGATAATCTCTATATTCTTCTTGCCTGCATCTACTACAATTGTTGTGAGAGTAATTCCAATCGCTTATTGGATACCATCCATCTTGGTTGCAATCGTCATCACTACTACACTCTGCTCCACATTTATCCTTCACACAAGCAAAAGTGAAGCTATCATAAACGCAACCACATGCAGAATTACAATCTCCAAAAGCATCTCTTGTTCCTAGTTTATGACCTTCACAAGTTTCTGTTGTTTGTTCACAATATTCATTGTTGCTCGTTCCTGGCAACTCGCACTCTTCGCCAGGATTTACAAAACCATCACCGCAGTAATAGCATCTTGAATCGTTATAGGAAATCGTTGGTTCACAAGGCTCATTATTTCCTGTTCCGGTATTACAAGTACAATCCAACAAACAAATTCCATGAGCAGGATAATCGTAGAAATCAGCTCCTATGCATTGATCTTCTGGGCATGAACAATCAGAGTTTTCATCGCATGGAGCGTTACAACCTCCATAAGGCACAGTATCACTCAAATCATTATCAGCACAAGTATGAGTAATTGTTTCATCACCTTGAGTGCAGTAGCCTTGATTATTTCCCAATTCTATACAACTACTTGTAAAAGGATTCCTAAAGTCCCAAGTAAATGGATTACAATCTGGAGTATAAGTACAGGTTGCTATTCCTGGAATATTATAAGCAGAACAATCAACAGGAGTTCCTTCTTCACATCCTCCTATAGGGTTGCACCACTCAAAACCATTACAATATAAACCATCATCACAGTAAGAATTATCAGGTTCATGCACGCATCTATCATTTTCCTCATCACAATAATCAACAGTGCAATCGATAACATCGATACAATCATAAGGCTCTAAGTAAACACATTTTCCTTTTCCATCACAATGGTCTACTGTACAAAATAGCCCGTCAGCCTCGCAAGGAGTACCTTCTGGCAAGTTTGTCCTTATACAGCGATAATTTTCGCATCTTTCAGAAGTACATTCATTTCCATCATCACAATCTTCATCTACATAACATTCTGGCAAATCATAATTTAAGCTAAGCTCTACCAAATCGTGAAGGGTATAACCACCATTAGTACAAGTACTGTCTCTAGCCTGAAACCTAACTTTTAGATTATTAACATCCTCAAGTGTGTTAATGAAAGAAGTAATGTTTAAGGTTACGATTTGGTC
>JAWCDI010000106.1:0-3851 GCA_044343505.1 Candidatus Aenigmatarchaeota archaeon
CATAAAAGACAACATTATAGAAAATTCAAAAGGCGCTGGAATCTTAATTGGAGAAGAAGCATCAAAAATTGTTGTTGAAAACAACATCATAATAAATGGAATGGGAAAATCAAATTGGGAGGCGGGTATTGTAGTCTTTGCCCGTAATATCGGCGATTTTTTAAAAGGCCCTCAAACAATTTTTTCTTCGGATCTATATTGGGTACAACACCAAAGGATTTTTGATAGAATAAAAATTGTGAAAGAAGTAATAATCAGAAACAACAAAATTAAAAACAATATGTCTTCAGGAATTTATATAGATGGAGCTATCGATTTGCTTGTCTGTGGTAATCTAATAGAAGGTAACAGTAAAGAGGGAATATGCCTTGATCAGGGAACTACAAGGGCAATGTTATTATTTAATACGATCAAAAATAATGGACAGCGTTGGGGAAAGTCGGATTACTATCTTATGAAAGATTTTGTTTTGAAAGATGGAAGAATGAGAGATGGAACAGCTAATGCAAAAGTACCAGGAATATCTGTTGATAATTCTATTTTAAACCTTATAGCATTTAATTATATTATAAATAATTTTGGTAGTGGAGTTAAATTAGTAAGATCAAGTTTTCTAAATGAAATTTGCCATAATCTCTTAATTAACAACAATTTAGGAGAAAATGAGGTTCATCATTTCTATGGCATTGAAATTGGCTCAGCTCAGTCTGATTATATTGAATCTGAAATAACAGAATTAAATTTTCTACCCTCATCATATAACTTTATCCATGATAACACAGTATTAGGTATACACTGGTCAGGAATTTACGTAGGATATAATTGCATTGAAAATGTTATTGAAGGTAATATTATTAAAAAATTTAAGTATTTTGATGTTGAAAATTACTCTCATTAAAAATCTAAAGAGGAGGTTATTTCTCATGGAATCTATATATGAATGTGAAATAAAATTCAATTTAGCAAGTAGTGAGGAGTGTACGGGGTGTGGAGCTTGTTATAATGCTTGTGATTTTGATGCAATTAGTATGGAATTTAATGAAGAAGGTTTTTTAGAACCTAATTTGATAATTGAAAATTGTAAAAATTGTAAAATTTGCAGCAAAGTTTGCCCAGTTATCAATCCAATCTATATTAACTCACAAGAACCATTTTGTTACGCTGCGCAAGCCGAGGATGAACTAAGAAGAATAAGTTCCTCAGGAGGAGTATTTACCTTATTAGCTGAATGGATAATAAAAAATAATGTTGGTTTTGTCGCTGGAGCAGCATGGAATAAAAATTTTTTAGTAGAGCACATCTTAATAAATGAAATTGAAAAACTTGACCTTCTAAGGAAGTCAAAATATATTCAAAGTAATACAAAAAAAATTTTTAAAGATGTTGAAAAACTATTAAATGACAATAAGATAGTCCTTTTCAGTGGAACTCCCTGTCAGATTGCCGGACTTTATGGGTACTTAAGAGGTGATAGACCTAATTTATACAC
Source organism: Candidatus Aenigmatarchaeota archaeon (assembly GCA_044343505.1). Classification (GTDB taxonomy): domain Archaea; phylum Aenigmatarchaeota; class Aenigmatarchaeia; order CG10238-14; family SCSR01; genus JAVZGQ01. Next base: position 1,490 of record JAWCDI010000106.1, read on the forward strand.
CGTAGAAGTAATGTGTCATTCAGTTGCTTCTCCTGGTGCATTTTTACGATATTTAAAAGAAAATTTTAACTTTGAGAATGTTGCTTCCATCAACTTTAGGGATAAAACTTTTGATTGGTCAACTCAAATGTACGGATTGACCATAACTTTGCGGGATGGAAATTTAGTTAGAATTCCAAAAAAATATGATATATTCCTTAAATCTTTTGATATATGTCTATCTACAAGGAAAGCTTGTGGAAACTGTAAATTCTCTAAACTTCCAAGACAAGCTGACATAACACTTGCAGATTTTTGGGGAATTAGTGAATTATATCTGGATTTAGCAGATGCTCTTGGAACATCACTTGTAATTGTAAATAACAGAAAAGGTATGTACTTATTTTCTAAAATTGAGAATAGATTGAAAAAAATAAAAAGTGTACCTCTTGATTTTGTTAAGAAATTGGGACAACCACTTGAGAAACCTTTTAAATCACATCCACGCAGAGATCGTTTTTTTAAGTTGCTTAAACTAAAAAACTATAGTTTTAAAAAAGCATATTATTATGCTACTAAGAACCTTTATGATGTAGGGGTGGTTGGTCTTTGGTTTAGTTTAAACTACGGAAGTTGTTTAACGTATTATGGATTATCAAAACAATTATCAGATTTAGGTTTAAGTATACTTTTGATAGATAAACCAAAGGATTTTGGTGATGATGATTTAGAAAAAAAAGACACTCACACCAGAAGATTTGTCTCTAAGTTTTTCGATATAAGCGAATCTCTGTTTATGAGAGATTTCTATAAATATAATTTAAACTGTGATATTTTTTTAGTTGGAAGCGATCAAGTTTGGAATTATGGAATTTCAACGCATTTTGGTAATATTTTTTATTTGGATTTTGTTGAAGACTTTAAGAAAAAATTATCTTATGCTTCTTCTTTCGGTCATGCAGAAGATTTTACTCCTGATAGTAAAAAAATTGAAATATCTCACTTATTAAAAAGATTTGACCATATCTCTGTTAGAGAAAAAGATAGCTTAACTTTACTAAAAGATACATATGGCGTGAATGCTGATTGGGTTCTTGACCCAATTTTTTTCTGTGAAATTACAGACTTCGAGAATATTGCCTCTATGTCCAAAATGCGTGAAAAAGAAGATTATATTTTAGCATACATATTAGATGCAACTAACGAGATAAGAGATTTTATAATAAAACTATCAAAAATGTTAGGTATGAAAATTGTTACTATAATTGATCCTTTTCCACATACTCATGAAAAAAATATCAAAATCTTGGGTTTTGAAAATATATTTAAAAATTTGGATATTGAAGACTTTATCTATTTTTTTTCATCAAATCACTGCAAATATTGTGTAACAGATTCATATCACGGTTTGATTTTATCTATTATCTTTAAAAAACCATTTTCGGTCTTCATAAATCGTACAAGAGGTTCTCTAAGGTTTGAAAATATAGCAGAAATCACAGATCCAGAATTATTAAAATCAAGATTCATTCTAGAACTGCCAACTCTTGAATCAATAGATTATACTATAAATAAGCATATAGTTAATCTCGATAATTTTAATGATAAATTTGATATTATAAGAAATGAATTAAATAAACATAGGTTAAGGTCATTAGAATGGCTTAAGAAATCATTATTATCAAAAAAAATTGTTGAAGATTTCAAGATTTATGAATCTGTTTTTATTTCAAAGAATAAACACCTTTCAACTTTCGAACACGAAATTAACTTGAAGAAAAAAATGGAGGGAAAATAATATAAATTTGTATTTGAAGCAACGTGAAGTATAAAACAATTATAAATATAATCAGAAAACATTAATTGGAAACTAACATAACTACTCTAATCACAGGAGGAGCAGGCTACATATGGTCTCACGTGTTAAAGCTTCTTGGTGAGAGAGGCTACAATACTGTTACCATAGATAATCTATCAAGTGGACATAAAGAAGCAGTTTTGTATGGAAAACTTATTGTTGGAGATGTTGGAGATAAAGCCCTATTAAGAAAAATATTTGAAGAATATAAACCCTTAGCAGTAATACATTTTTCAGCCTATTTGGTTGTACCAGAAAGTGTAAGAGAACCCCTTAAATACTATAGAAATAATGTCACAAATACAATAAATTTGCTTGAAACCATGCAAGAGTTTGGTGTTAAAAATTTCATTTTTTCCTCATCAGCTGCTGTTTATGGTGTTCCAGAGGAGATTCCGATTGATGAAAATTCACCCCTTTGTCCTATAAATCCCTATGGTGAGACTAAAGCTACTGTGGAGAAGATTTTATGAGAGTTAGATCTATCTGACACTGAATTTAGATATGTTTCGCTTAGATACTTTA
>JAWCDI010000107.1:0-3790 GCA_044343505.1 Candidatus Aenigmatarchaeota archaeon
TAAATCTTAAAATTTTAATTATTCGATAACTATTCGAGATCATGCGAAAAGAATTGAAAAGTCTTCCCAAAACGATAATGAAAATCTATAAAGATGAGATAGAGCATTTAATCAGAGACGAGGAAAAAGTTAGAGAAATATATGCAGTTTTAAGGAGTAATCTTCCTTCTATCGTAAGGGGGTATAGCAAGAAAGTTCTTAACTTGTCAAACCTGAAAGAAGACCAAGAAACTCTTATTTCTGAGCTTGTTTTTCGATACTTAAAATTTTCTACTCTTGACGATATAACAAACGTGCTATTTCCAAAAACAGAAAAAGTTCCAGAAGAGGTTGTTATCTACATAGCTAAACCAATTCGAGATTTACTAGCAAATTATTTACACCAAGAAATTCCTAGATTCCCCTCTGCTCACGGTCTAGAAATGATTTTTGACTTCTATAAGCTTATCGAAAAAATTTCTGAGAGAAATGAAAGAAAGAGGTTAAAAAGAGGCTTTAATAGAATATTCCGTAAACACTACACTTATACAAAAGACACGGAGGCAGAAGTTGAAGCGTGGAGAGAAGTTGGAAGAAGAAGGGCAAAATCTTATGTTTTAAGACCACTAAAAGCTGGTGAAGTTTCTATAGGTCCTGCAGAAATTATGAAAGTAGTTGGATGGATGAAAAAAGTGAGAGATAGTTTGGAATTTCATGATAAAGCAAAAAATATCGATATAAGAGTAGCAGAAATTATAGTAAATTCAAAGCCAATTATGTCAGAATATAAACTTCTTCTTGATTTGTTCGAGACTTATATAAATCCGGAAGAATTGAACGAAAAAACAATCTTGGATTTGGGTTGTGGATGTAAGTCTCCCTTGATAGATGTAATCGAGAAAAAGGGCATAAAAGCTGAAGTAATTGGTTTGGACGATTGCCAAAAATTTCTCAAGCTTAGTAAGGAAACATTTCCTGAACAAAACTACTTACAAGCAAATTTTCCTTATACTCTTCCTTTTGTTGATAATGCATTTGATTACATTTTTGCTGTATGTTCTATGCATTTTAACAACAGAATTGAAAAATATGCTACTTTAGCTGGTCTACACCAGCTCCTTAAAAAAGGAGGGAAATTTTTCATAGTTCATCCAAGATCTCAAAAAGTAAGTCATTTAGAAACCAAACAATATTTAGAAAGTCTAAGCTACAACGTTCATGAGAAAAGGCTAAAAGTTGATTGGGTTGGTTTGAAACCTTCCTATTTTTATCTGTTAATAGCTGAAAAAACACTTCAAACTGATAAGACTAACTCTTATGTAAAAGGGGTTGGAATGAGTTATCTTAAAGCTGCAAAAAACAGAAGTGATGCTGAGGAAAAAAACCATGTATTTGCTTCGTGCGTATGAAATCGCGGAAAATTATAACCATACTTTAAAAGATTATTTCAAAAAAATAGAAGAATTAGAAGGTATAGATGTTGAGAAGAAAATAAGAATACCAAAGTTCAAACCACCCAAAATTTTTGTAAGAACTCATAAGAAATTGCTAGCAAAACTTAAAAAATGGCTTCAAACATATCCTGAAGATCAGAGATGTAAAGATTTTATAATGGACTTATTTGAATATAGAGAAGGAGGAAAATATCCTTGGATGATTTCTATGAACGAAGTAAAAAATCTTGCTGCAAATCATTATGTCTCATGGAAAAAAACCCACAAAATCATGTTAGATTTACAAGAGAAAATAAGAAGGAGAGATGGATTTTTAGGTTGGCCTACAGATACAATAATTGTCTCTTTAGGAAATCTGGCAAGACTTTTAGGTCTTTCAGCACAAAAAATCTATGAGGAAGCACAGAAGGAGTATGTAGAAGCAAAAGAAAAGTATGAACAAAAATTGAGAGAATATATAAAAAGCTTACCTAGGTTACGAATAGATTAGTTTAACTCTAAACAATTAGTTAGATAACTTCTCGTAAACGTCTCTTCCAATTCTCCTAACTTTTCCGCTATCAACAGCTAACTGAAGTGCTTGAATTATTCTTAAAGACAAACCCTTTCTATACTCACGCACCTCCCTATCCTGTAACAATTTTTCCCTGATATCTCTATAAGTAAACCTTTTACCAGGTTCGTATGTCAGTATAACACTATATGCTTTATTTATAGTTCTGAATAATGGCTTGGATTATCAACTTCTTCTGTCTTACCAACTCTTTTATAAGTTCCAAGCCTAATTTTTATAACCTCACCTTTCTTGATTAAGTTATTAAGTATTTTTCCGATATTTCCTTCAACTTTCAAGTAGTCAGGATATTTTTCCTTTATTTCTGGTGGGAATTTTTCATAAACGTCTTTGCGACGAAATATTTCTCCAGCTTTATAATCAAGAATTGTTTTGGTAATTGTTTGAAGTATTCCAACTGTTTTGGGAGGTGTAAGTGTAACAGGTTCCTTCATAATTTCTTCTATCTTAACAGAAAAGCCTGCTTCTGCCAACTTTTTGTTCAAATCTTTAAGTTCTAATTCTATTTCTTTCTTTGCTTTCTTTTTCTCTTTCAATTGCTTTTTTAAACTTTCCACCTCTGCTTGAAGCTTAGGATAGGTTTCGATAAGTTCGATAGCTCGATCCAACATTTTTTTGTATTCTATTAATTTTTCGAGAGCCATCTTTATCTTAACTTATTAAAAATAGTAAAAAATTTAAGCTTTACCAAAAAGTTTTACCTTGAAGCAACGTAAGGACGAAATTTTTTTAATTTTTCGGTTTTTTGAAAATAATAATTGAAAATCTTATCAAACATTTTTTCTGCTAAATCTCTCGAATATATCTTTGTAGTTTTAACCATTCTTATCAGAGAATATAGTTTAAGGTTTTCTTCAAAACTGAAAACTCTCTTAGGTTCTTTGTAAACTTTTCTTATTTTTGGCTTTCTGATGCATACCATTTCTTTCTCTTTCTCCTTAATTATGTCACTTAGCGTTAATCCCAAATCTTCAACAATCTTCTTAGCTTCCTCAAACCTGTTTGTTTTGATTAAACTTGCTGCAATAGCTTTTTTATACTCCTGACTCCTATCTACCTCATTTATTTTTTCGCCTACCAGAATTAGATGATGAGAGTATTGTGGTCCTGGCCACTTTATATATTTATTATACTCTTCTACATTATAACCCATCTCACTAAGGTTTTTCTTCAATTCAGCGTTGAATTTCATCTTAGATTGAGACCTTGGTTCGATTATTACAATTCTTCCACCTTTCTTCAGTAACTGATCTAAACCAATTAATGTTGCACAAATTTCAGATTTTTCATTTGTGTAATGCAAACAATTTATCGCAAAAATCCAATCAAAACTGCTACTTCTGAAGCTGAAAAGAGTGTAGGGATATAAAGCCTGAATAAATTCATTCTCAGAAAATTTTTCTTTACAAATCTGTAAAGATTTTTTGTGGCTGTCTAACCCAACAACATTAGCGTTAATTTTTTTGTCTTTTAAGACTTGCATTAAAGGAGAATTTGAGCCGCATCCTAAGTCTAAAACTGTTTTCCCTTCTAATTCTTCCAAATTCAACAAGTTTTGTAATAATCTATAACTACTTTGATAAGCTCTTGTTATTTTATAGCCTTCTCTTAGGTATTCTTCCTTTCCTTCCAATTCTTTTTTATGAATAAAGTACGAATCTATTGTATTCTTCGCTCTTTCCAGTCTTAATAAAATTGGTATTTCTTTAGGCATTTCAGCTTGTTTCAAACCTTTTACTATAACCCTTCTTCCTTTAAAATGCTTTTTTGGTAAAATGTCTCC
>JAWCDI010000108.1:0-3767 GCA_044343505.1 Candidatus Aenigmatarchaeota archaeon
ACCTACTTTTAAAGAATAACAATAGAGCAAGTAAACAGTTTTCCATATTTCTTCCTCTTCTGGTGACTTTTCACCTTCTAAAGATAAATTAGGTTCTTGTATTATAGTCGGGTAAAGAATTGAAGAATACCCCTCTTTACTTATTTGTTTTGCCAAGGATTCTAGCAATTCTATAAATTTTTCTCTTCTTATTTCTTCTTCTTTTTCATTTCTCATCATTTCTATTAAAAGTCTATGTCTTTCTTTTCCAAATTCTTTTTTTTGTTCTTTACCACGTGGAAGAAAATTAGGAAACCAGAAAGCTATTGAAAGAAGGTAATTAAGATGCACCATGAATGCATCACTCTCTTTCCAAAATATAAAATTTCTTACTTTTTCTTTCCACTTCATATTAAATTTTTTATTAATTTTTGATTAATAAATCCATACCTTGTATCATAAACAAAATCTTTTGCCTCACTTATTATTGGTAGTCCTCTACTTCTCTCTATATTTCTACCCAATACTACAAAAAAAGGTACATTTACTGCAAATCCTTTTAATTTTGCATATAGTTTTAATCTATGGGATAAATCTCTTTTTTCATCTAACTTAGTAAGAATATTATTTATTTCCTTCTTAACTTTATCAGCATGCTCACCTATAATTAAATCGTTATAAGGTATGATAAGAGTTGTAAAATCTCCTCTATAAGATAGTATATTTTTAATTTCATCTTCTCCTAAATCTACAGGAAAAAATAATTTAGTTATACCTTCGAATCTATTTAAGTTAAGGTCGTGTTCAGCCTTCTTAAGATTATGCTGTAGTTTTTCTTTACTCTCTACCTCGTTGAACACTTGAATTAAATCCCACTCACTTTCTAAATCTTCTACTTTTTTTAAACAATCTTCTGCTTCCTTAAGTTTTTCTTCTTCGTAAGGATATCTTTTTTCTTCTTTAATTTTTGGCTTAAAAATAAAAACGTTATATTCACTTGTTTCTTTCCCCTTTCTATTCACACGCCCAAATCTTTGAATAAGAGAAGGAAAAGGTGCTAACTCGGTATAAAGATAATCATATGAAATATCAAGAGAAACTTCACAAACTTGTGTTGAAATCAAAACATGAGGTTTTAGTGATTCTTTAAATTTTTTAACAATATTTTCCTTCTTTTTTCTTGAATAGTACATAAATCTTCCATGTAAAAGAATTGACACTACATCTTCATATTCCTCCAATTTTTGTTTAATAGCTACAGCATTTTCAACTGTATTTGTTATTACAAGAACTCTTTTCTCCTTTCCTTTTTTTGCTATTTCCTCAATAGCACTATCGATATATTCATTTAATCTCAATTTAAATTTAACCCTTTTCAATTCTTTATATTTTTCTAACTTATTGATTTCCGATATGCTAGTTTTTATATGCTCTTGTAAAAATTCTTTAATAGTTTGAGAAAGCGCATCTGAAAATGTAGCAGACATAAATAATACATGAAAATTATAGATATTCCAATAAAGCTTTAGAAAATATAAAAGAATATATAACATTCTTTCATTAACCAAATGTATTTCATCTAAAATTATTGCTGCATTCTTAAACATTATTCTTCTTGTGTGATAGCTTCCCACTTGCAAAAAAGAAAGCAAAAATTGATCGATTGTAGTTATAATAAATGGTTTAAGAAAGTGCCTAGATAAGAATGCATTAAATTGAGCTTCTCTTTCTTCCAGTATTTCAAATGCTTCTACATCATAAAAGTAAAAGTATTTAGCGATTTTATCTCCACACAATTTTTTAAAATCCGTATAAAGTTCATTAATAGCAGTAATAGTTGGAAAAATAAGAAAACATTTTTTGATATTTTCTTTATTCAGTAAATAGAACAACGAAGCTTTAGTTTTCCCCCATCCAGTTGGAGCTTTAAGAAAGCCTATTCTTTTTATTTTCTGAATTTCTTCTTGCTCCTCTCTTCTTTTATTATCTGGTAAAAACTCTTTTAGTTTATTATAATCAAGTAAAGGGGGTTCTGGTAAAAAAGTGGAATTAGAAGCTGACAAGCAATCAGCAATTTTGAATATTCCATACAGGTCAGCTAACTCTATTCTATCCTCTTTTGAAAAATTAGAAAAAAACCATTCTCCTAGCTTATTTACTTTAAAACTTTCAATAATTTTTTCATATTCTTCGTATTTTGTAATTGGTTTAAGTGAGCCATGGTGTTTCAAAATCAAAAATAATATTAAAGCATCTTCTGGTGTAGGTTTTCTATTTTCTTTTTCTATTGTTTCCTCAAAGTATTTACATGAAAAAAATGAATGAGAAATTTTTGCATTAAAATTCCAATCGGGATTTAGCTTACCCGTATCATGATACTCGATCACCTTTTCTATGAGTTTATAAGTTTTCGATGATTTTGAAAAATTTAAAAAATCTACAAACCTATTAAAAATTCTTTTAACTTCATCAACATGACAATATAAGCACTTATTTGGATGACTTTCTTTTTGAAAGGGAGACTCCCAGCTTATCTTGACCATTCACCTATGCAATAAAAATTCTCTAATTTATAAAGACCAATATTTTTTCCTTCGTATTCGCAAACAAGGATCTCTTTTTTTGATTTTGCCTTTCCACTTAAAATAAAAACAAAATCTGGAAATGGAGAGAGCTTGTGCATTACAGGAAGTATTTCAAAACGAGTTCCTGGAACTGGTTCAAACCATTCTAATGGTAAATAGTTTGAAATCTCAGTTGAAATTTTTGTATCTATGTAATCTAGAATTTTCCAATCCTTTGCAAGGAAATCATTTTGTCCGCCAAATGGTAAATATCCCAAATTTTCATTTAACTTATTGTAAATTTCTTCTATTTCTTTTAAATTTTCTCCAGCAATAGAAATAAGATAAGTTGGTTCATTAACTAGATGAATTGTTTCAACACCTTTCGTTTTCTTTTTATGAAGAATATATGTTGCACTCTCTCTTGCTTCACAATACTTATCTCCATTAACTAAAGCTGCACCGAAGAAATAACTTTTAAATTTTCGAGAAGCATCTTTTCTAGATAAGCCTAACATACTACCAAAGATTCCAGCTACAGCAGTTGGTAATGGTATTGGGTATGTTAATCTCGATGTCTTAGTGTAATGTACTTTAAAAAATGCTTCAAAGAATGATATTCTTGCTACTATTGCTTTCATTCTGTCGAATCTAAAGGAAATTTACTATCTCATTAATAACTGAAGTTACCTTAGTTACTTTTTCTATTCCCGTTGGTACTTCATTGATTTTTCCCATATAGTCTATCAAGAAGATTTTTGGATTATTTTTCTTTATCTCATCCCTTTCCAACATTCTTTTCAAGCTCTCTATATTTACTTCGTTTTTATCAAAATCATAGGTTAAATACTGAAAAACTGGAAGAGGACCTTTTTCTGAAAGCACAACTAATCCAGCTATATATTCCGGAATATTTAAAGAGTTTGTTGCACGAGGAAGAACATATAAGGGTGTAAGAAATACTTTACAAAAAGCCTCTATTCTCTTCTTTCTTTTTTTACTACTTATTCTTTCAGGTACCTCTTCTAGGAATTTTTTTGCTTCTTTATTATCTTTAATGCTTTTAGCTATTTTCCTATCTGAAGTAAAATTACCGATGTAATCATACATGATACAGTTTATTTTTCCAATAAATTCAGCTACTTCTATTTCAAAAGGTGCTGGATTTTCTTCTTCACCCCATGGTCTGGCAAATCTTGCTGCAAATTCAGCTTTAATTGGAGT
>JAWCDI010000011.1:0-15309 GCA_044343505.1 Candidatus Aenigmatarchaeota archaeon
TAACTGCTCTTTCATATTCTTTCTGTCTTGTTGTTATAATTTCTGCTTCTGCTTTTTTTATTTCTGCCCAGGCATAAGCTTGAGGATACTTTTTTTTAATTTCTTCAGGATAGCCTACTCCAAATTGTGCAAATTCAGGACTAAAAATAGCAGGCGTTATCTCTGAGGTTCCTCTCCCACTCGGCGTAAATGCTTTGTGTATTTCATATTGCGTCGGAGCTACTGGAGAACTATACTTAGCTTGTGCTAATGTTGCAAATGGAGACAAGGCAAAACCGACAATTTTTTGAAAAGTTGAAGGCTCTTTGACAATTCTCTCACTTGCAGGAATTTCTGTATGTTCCTTAACAACAACAGATGATGGCTTTAGCATAGTATATTGGCTGAATTCTTGTCTTGCCTTTTCTATTTGTGAGCGTTCTTCTATTGCTTTTTGTAATGATGGCGTGAGCGTAACTTGTTGAGAAAGAGAAGATGTTGTTTTTGTGGTTGTAGTTGTTTGTTTTTGTTCAGTTTCAAGAGGAACAAAAGTTGCCTTGCCACTCACTAATGAAACTATCTCGTGAGGTTTAAGTTGCTTTACATCTTTAATGGTATAACCTGCTCCCTTCTCAGAAATATAATAGCCCCCACTGCTTTGTTTGGCTGTAGCAGAGGCTGGAGCTGAAGTTGTTGTTGGAGTTGTTTTTGTGGTTGATGGTGCTAGTGTTGATGGTTGAGCTTTAGTTGCGGTAGTTGTAGTAGGTTTAGGAGCGAAAAATTTCGAAACGTTCTGCGGTTGAGATGGCGGAGCTTCTTTTTTAAATGCAGAAGATATTTTTTGCCAAGCTGATTTAAAAAATCCTTTTATTCCCATAATAAAATAACTTTCTTTTAGAATTTATAAACTTTACTATTTGTTATCACTTGTTAACAAATATTTTTAAAGGCTTTTTTTATTTTAATTTTAAATTAAATTAAACTAAAATAAAAATAAAAATGAAAAGCCAAGTTGTTGTTGTTTTGAAAAAAAGAAATATCGAAGAAAGAAATATCGAAGAAAGAAACAACAAGAAAGGCTTTGCAGCGGTTCAGGGAATAATTTTGACTTTGGTTTTGATAACCGTAACTCTTGCAGTTGGACTAATGATTTTAGGAAAACTTAAAGAAAAATTGACTGCAGGTAGTGCTGAAGCAAATGCAACAGAAGATTTAATAAGAGAGATGAGCAATCTCCCAACATACATCGGCATCTTGATCGTAGTAGCAATCTTTGGAGTAATCATAGCCTATCTTGTTGGTTGGCTTGGTGGTAGAGGCAAGAAAAGATAAGCCTCTTAAACCATAGACCAAGCTACCTGTTTTTTCTTTTTTTTAGTTATGAATCCAAAAAAATAATAAAAAATAAATTAAAATAAAATAGCAAATGGCAAAAAGAAAACGCAGAAAAAAATAAAAAATAATTAAAAAATTACTCTTCGTCGTCAAGTAGTAATCCCCATTCCCTTATTTTCTTCTTTTTTGTTAGTTTGATTGCTCTCACAATTCCGAAAATTAATACAATCATAAACAAAAGCACAAAGATTATCCCAACAGCATATGTTACGACAGATAAGAAGCCAGAAAGTGCTTCTGTCAATGCTCCTATTTCTTTTAGCGTAATTATCCCCCCAATTAAATCAGCAATCAAAAAAATAAAACCTAAAAATAAAAAGCCTGTTGCAATCGGTGTCTGCTCTTTATAGTGCATTGAAAGATAGAAGAAAATAAAGGCGATTGATAAAATTATAAATAAAATGATTGCGTATATCATCTTAATGTTAAATAGTTTTTCATAGTTTATAAATATTCTTATTTTATAGGGTTCGCTTGTAAATGTTTGGTTTATCTTATTTTTTGCTATGCAAGAAAAAGAATAAACATCACTATAATTAAAAATTTCTTTGTGAGAGAAGTTATAATCTAAAGCTGAAAGATTTTCAAGATAATTCACAATATTTTCATTAGCACTATTATTTACTTCTAAGCCAGCAATATTAATAGCACAACTTGCTCTTCGTGAACCAGAATTATATATCTCACAAGAAAAGTTAACTTGAGGCAATTCGAATAATGAATTATTTGTTGGTTTGATATTTGAAAATATGATAACACAAGGAGAAATATATTTTAAAGGCAAATAATCAACATTACCTGTAGTAAGAGTATAAGGATTATCGCAAATCCCATCTTCATCAGCATCTGTGCAAGTTTCACTAAACCCTGTTCCACTTGGATTTGCCCAAAAGTTTCCGCCAATATAAGGTCCATTAATTATGTTGGTTCTTTCAGTTTTTGTTGTGTTCCAATTGTTTGCATAAATTGTTCCTTCAAATCCAAAATTCTTTGTGTTGTTAAAGAAGTTATTATAGATAATATTAGGGGTTGAACCTGAAGAATATATATAAATTCCATATTGTGTATTGTTTGCAATTATACTTGAGTGTATTGTGTTATTTGAAACTGAATGAAGATAAATACCATACAAAGAATTTGAATTTGATGTTAAATTTACGATTTGATTATTATTTGAATTTAAATAAAGATAGGTGCCACGTTGAGAATTTGAATTAGACGTTGAGTTTATAATCTGGTTATTTGAGCTGGAAACAAGAAAGATACCATAATAAAAATTTGAATTAGATGCTAAGTTTATAATTTGATTATTAAAACTTAAATAAAGAAAAATACCATAATAAGAATTATTAATGGAAACATTAGTTAAATTAGAGTAGTCTGTTCTAAATATCAGAATTCCATTATTCTTTTTATTAGTATGTGTTAGGGTTACGTTATTTATTGTTGAGTAGTCTGCATTACATAAAAATAATTCCGTGAAGTTATTGTCCCAACCATCTATATTTATAGTTTCATTATAATATACTATAGGCTTATTATCTGTTCCTATTACATTTTCTAATTTATTGTTGCAATCAGAATTTGATGTAGGATAAATATAGAAATCATACATTATATTATCAATTAAACTTGAGTTTATAATTTGATTATTATTTACATTCAAATATAAATAAATACCATAATAAGAATTTGAATTAGATGTTGAGTTTATTATTTGATTATTATTTGAGTTTGAATAGAGAAAGATACCTGAATGGCCATTTGAATTAGACGTTGAGTTTATGATTTTGTTATTGTTTGAGTTTAAAAAAAGAAGGATACCGGAATGGGTATTTGAATTAGACGTTGAGTTTATTATTTGATTATTATTTGAGCTTGAATAGAGAAAGATACCATGATAAGAATTATTAACGAAAACATTAGTTAAATTAGAGTAATCTGTTCTAACTAACAGAATTCCATTATTCTTTTTACTAATATGTGTTAAGGTTACATTATTTATTGTTGAATAGTCTGCATTACAAAGAACTAATTCCGTAAAGTTATTGTTCCAACCATCTATGTTTATAGTTTCATTATAATATACTATAGGCTTATTATCTGTTCCTGTCACATTCTCTAATCTATTGTTGCAACCAAGATCTGATGTAGAATCGATGTAGAAATCATATAGACTATTAATTAAATTTGAGTTTATGATTTGATTATTTGAACTTGAAGAAAGATAGACCCCATATGGTATATTTGAATTGGATGTTAAGTTGATGATTGTATTATTATTGCTCGATTGATATAAATAAATTCCAGAATAAAAGTCAGTAATTACACAATTCTTTATTGTGTTATTTTGCTTCCCATTTAAATAAATTCCATAATCAGTTCCATTAGAATCTCCATCTATAACATGCCCTTGACAATCAAAAACCTTGTTATTAAAACCTGAAGGATTATTGATACAAGTTCCTGAAATGTTTATTATGTCTGCTGTTAATCTTACTTCTGTGCAACTAGCATTATTTAATGCATCCATACAATTTCCACAGCTATTGCATTCACATATATCAGCCTTAACCATTACCATAATACTAACTATCAAAATCAAGCTTATCAAGCCTAATATCATTATTTTATTTTTCATATTAACCCTTCCTTGATTTCTTTGGTTTTTTATCAAGAGTAATTATAACAATAATACATGCTACTATTATAAAAAAAAACATTACCATATTAACGTTTGAGCTTACAATGTTGTTTATTAGAGTATTATTGTTTGATGAAGAATCTAAATGAATTCCATCAAAATAACTTGAGAAATAACTTGAGATTACAATATTGTTTATCAGGATGTTGTTTGATGAAGATTCTAAATAAATTCCATCAATATTATTTGAGCTTGCAGTGTTATTTATTAGGATATTATTGTTTGATGAGTTATATAAATGAATTCCATCAATATTATTTGAGCTTACTATATTGTTTGCTAGGATGTTGTATGATGAAGAATCTAAACGAATTCCATCAAAATAATTTGAGCTTGCAATGTTATTTGTTATGATATTGTTTGAAGAAGAATGTAAATGAATCCCCCTACTATTTGAGTTTGCAGTATTGTTTATTAGGATGTTGTATGATGAACCCCATAAATAAATCCCCCAATAATTTGAGCTTACAATATTGTTTATCAGGACATTGTTTGATGAAAGCCATAAATAAATTCCATCGTTAAAATCAGTAATTACACAATTTTTTATTGTATTATTTGTTTTTCCATATAAAAAAATCCCATAATCGAGAGGAAATGTACCAGAATCATCCCCGTCTATAACATGCCCTTGACAATCAAAAACCTTATTATTAAAACCTGAAGGATTATTGATACAAGTGCCTGTAAAATTTATTATGTCAGCTGTTAATCTTACCTCTGTGCAGGCAGGATCAGATAGATTAGCATTGCAATCTGCACAAGAGGCACAATAACAAGTTTGAGCTGATGCAAAATTAAGAAAAAAAAGGCTAAATAAGATAGCCAAAACTAACCAAATTCCTTGCCTTTTGCTTATTTTCATTTTAATTATTTATCTTTTTCCCTTTTTATATTTTCGCAATCCCCCAATCCTTTCTGTCCTCCCCCCTCGCTTTCCTCGTGTGCGTCTAACTCCTATTCTGATGTAGTGATGTCCTGGCCTTCCTACATCTTTTGCTCTTATTCTTATATATTTTTTGCATCCCATTTTATTTATTTCATGAAATAAATTTAATTATTAATATTAAAAGCAAAGCCATAACGAAAAGAGAAAGTAAAGCAAAGTTTACAATTTCAACCAAAGCATGCATGTTTTGCACATTTTGGTACTCAGATTCACTTAATTGCCTAATTGCTTCTTCGTCGCCTATTGTCTCTGCTTTAAAAGGATTAATTTTTATTTTTGCTGGCACCCCATAATTTTCAAAAATGGCTTTGTGGGCATATTCATGAAAAATTATAATGGCATAAAACATAGCGAAACACACTACTAAAAGAATTAAAGTTTCAATTATCATTTTCATTTTTCATTTTTTGGATTTTGTTTTTTTTTTGTTTTTTGGTATATTAATATATATTAATATAGGGTTGCCTTTTCTTTTCGCATTCATACTTCGAAGTCATTTTTTATTCTAAGTTTGACATAGATTGAGGAAACCGCTTCAATTCCTTTAAGTGATTTCTGTAAGCCCCCTTTGTCCTAAATTTCTTGCCACAATAAGGGCATTTATATTTTTTCGTTATGTTTATTTTGCCTGCCATTTTTTTATTTTTTCTTATTGTATAAAGCTTGCAATTAGTCCTACTACAAAAGCTAAAATGTAAATCGCTCCTACTACATAGGCGAGTACAATTGACACCTTTAACGGAATTGACAAATCTCTAAATCGCACCACCATTTTACTTATTTATTATTTTTATCATATTTACTTTTTTTTCAAGTTTTGACAAAAATTTGTCAATGTCAGTAGCTCCTTCTTCTCTCTGCTTTTCATAAATATATTCTTCACCGCACCACATGCACTGGAAGATCCGACGCCTTGCGCTTTTTAAGATAAATTTGTTGTGACCGCACCGCTTGCAAACAAGCACGTTAATACACTCAAGGCCTCTGTGTATTAGTGGAGTTTTCGGCAAGTTATTTAGTTCGGAATTTTCAGTTTCGGTTTCAGTTTCGGGCTTTTTTTTGATTTGGCTTTTCATTTTCTTTGTTTTTTATTTATTTTTTTATTTATTTATTTTTCTTCTGCCAGAGGAATTATATAGCCTTCCTCCTGCAGAATTTTTATTATCTCAAAGCAATCATCGCCGAGCTCCGAAAACATGAAAGTTTGCTTTGGCTCGGCTTTAAATTGCTTTGGCTGGCCATCATAAGTTATCATTATGTTAATCGGTTTAACGACTTCGTAATAAGTGTGATGCTTGAAATTAATAATACTTTGGATGTTCTGCTGGATGTTAATGTTGATGTTCATTTTTTTTTCCTCTGATTGTTGTGGTTCTGGTTCTGGCTCGGCAGTTTCGAGAAGTCTTAACTTTTCACGGGCTTTAGCGAAATTGATGCGGACTTCTCTGCCATGCGAAACTCGTCTTTTTTCAATAACGATATTCAAGCGTTTCAAAGCGCGACTTAGCCACTTGCTATTGATCCAATCCTCGTCTTCATTCTTTTCTTTGAATTCTTGCGTGATTTTTCTAATGCTAATAAAATCATCTGTTTCTTCTAGTTCCTCAACAATAAATTTTAACAACATTACATCTCTATTTTCCACAATTTCTTCTTGCTTTTTTTCTTGCGTAAGCTTTTCAGCTATTTTTAAAAGCTCATCAAAGCGCCCAGTGAATAAAGAAATAAACAAAAGAGGAAAAAATAATTCAATGTCTCTGCCGCTTAAAGAGCTTTCTTTTAATTTGTTAATAAATTTATTAATTTCTTCTATAGTTAGTGTCGTTAGTGTCGTTAGTGTCGTTAGTGTTGATAGTGTATTAGTGTCGTTAGTAGATATGATTTCATTGTATGCCTTGTATATATATTTTATTACATCCCCCTTTATTATTATATCCCCCTTTGCGACACTAACGACACTAAGAGCACTATCGACACCAAACATTTTATTCAATTTTTCTTTAATTTGAGAAATTTCTTCATCAAACTTAAAATTTTCCATAAGTTTAGTAATTTCTTTCTTATTTGATTTTTCCAATATTAAGGTTATACATCTATCCTCAAGAACATCATCTAACCCGAAAATATTCGCAATACAGATAGGACAATAAACCTCAAAGCTTTCAATTACCCATTTTTCTTCATTACCCGCTTTTACTCTAACCGCACGCTCAACGTTCAAACCTTGCTTATACCCCGCATTCAATAATTCACGCAATATAACTTTATCTTTTCCCATTATGTGCTCAAGTTCATCGATGCATAAAGTTCTATCTTTCGCAGTTCTGAAAAGCACAGCCTCGCTTATGTGCACGAGCAATTTTCCGTTTTTGCTTAATTCTGCGATTAATTTTAAGAGCCTTGTCTTGCCAGAGCCTTTGACGGCATTAAAATATAAATATGGATAGGTTAAGAAATATTTGTGAATATAAGTTCCAATAATCCAATGTGAAATGATTTGATAGTACTCTTCTCTCAAATCAACATATTTTTTAAGAATTTTGACAATTCTATCATTAATTGCCTCGAGCCCGCCTTCTTCTAGCTCTATTTCGTCAATCACCTCTTTTTTTAATTTTTCCTCATCCTTTTCTTCAGCCATTTGAATTCAATTGGTTATTCAATTGTTCTTTTTTCATTTCACAAAATTTTTTTAATTTTTTATAACCAAATCTTTCAGCCCAAGTGAGCAGGAAGTTAAGCTCTGTCCTGTCCAGCTTTTCTTTTTCAAGCATTTCTTTTATTTTTTTCTTTCTAAATTCGCTTGCTCCTTTACTCGCATCTACCCAGCGCCCATTTATAAGCACTTTCCAATCGCTCATTTTATAGGTCTACAGGCAAGGTTTTTTTATTTTCCACGGCCTCGCCAGTATCAAAGTATAAATAATAATCTGGCTGATTTTTCTTTTGCTTTTTTTCATTCAACAATATAACTACTTGTTTCTTTCCAAAGAGCCCCAGATCCATTGTTCCCTTTAATCCTTTCTTTATCCTCCAGAGCCCACCAATTTTCTTAAGGCGTGTTTTTTGTATTGGCATTTTCCCAATCTTCTTTTGCTTTTTTCATTTTCTCATTATAAAAAATTTTCCTTTCGTTACTATCTTTGTCAAAGCTGTTTCATTTAAAGCATTCACCAATTTCGTAAAATCTTCTTTCTTATTATATCCATTAATTATCAATTTATTTATTGCATTAACCACCTGCTCATTAAAATATTCTTCCAAATCAAAGAAAAATCTATAAGGTTCAAGTTTTATTTCTTCACAAATCAATCCAATCTTCTTGCTGTTATGCCCTATTAATTCCATGTAAAAGTCGCCACATTTGTAGATAATCGGCGTATTATAATTCATTTCCCTTACCCTATTAAATCCTCCCTTCTTCCCTGTCAAAAACCTTTCAATTTTTGGAAATTGTTTTTTTATGTTCCCCCACAAAAACTCTGTTACCTTCCTTATATACTCTTTTCTCTTATCTTGAGGTAGTATGATATCTATAGAATCAAGCTGCAAGATTAAATAAGCTCTTTGTATATCCCACTCATCATTATTTTTTATTTTAAAATCTTTTATTTCGATTTTCATTTTATTTTTTCTTCCTTCTTTTCATAATGCCTTTTCTACCATTTTAATTCCCCCCCTACTTCTCCCCCTACTATAAAAACTTTCCCCACATCCTTTTCTTTTATTATTATCCTTATCCAATCTTTTACCGCTGTTTCATTCAACGCATCTACTAATTTTTTAAAATCTTCCACTTTGTTATATCCACCAATTATTAATTTATTTATCGCATTAACTACCTGTTCCCTAAAATATCTCCCATCACTATTAAAAAAAAATTCGTAAGGTTCAAGTTTCACACTCTCTAAACTCCAATTATCGTTATCACCCCCTATTAACTTCATATAAAAGTCACCACCTACACTAATGATTGGAGTATTATACCATCTTCTACTTTTCTTATTGAATCCTCCTTTCTTACCTTTCAAAAACTTCTCAATTTTTGGAAACTGCTTTTTTATATTTTCCCATAAAAACTTTATTATCTTTCTTTCATATTCTTCTCTTTTTTCTGGAGATAATATTATTCCACCTATTCTATCAAGTTGTAAAATCAAACAAGCCTTTTGTATATCCCATTCGTCTTTTATTTCAAAATCTTTTATTTCGATTTCCATTGTAACCAATAGCCTTCTTACTTAGCATATCAGCTTTTTCATTTTCTTCTCTCGGAATCCACCTCAATTTAAATTTCTTGAAATTTTTCTTTAATTTTCTGATTCGAGGAACGAATTTTCTTGATGTTTCACTTTCTATTTTCCAGTTTCCGCTAACCTGATTAACTAGAAGCTGGCTATCTGTTAAAATTTCTACTTCTTCTATGTTTCGTCTTATTGCCTCTTCCATCGCAGTTAGTAGAGCCGTATATTCTGCAACATTATTAGTAGCTGGCTCAATTTTTCTTGAGATTTCTGTCCCATCTTCGAAATATATCCCTATCCCAGTGTCTCCATAAGGATTAGGTTCACAAACACCATCAATCCAGATTTTCATTTTCTTTTTTTATTTTTGAATTTAATTTATTTTAATTTATTAAATTTCTCCCCTTTAAATATTTTTCGGTGTTACTATGCAGGAATGAAATAAACTCACACAGGGGGGTTCTTGAAGCAGGTCTCTTACAAGAAAAAGAGGCCTAAGGGCTGTGAAACCCCCCGAAACAGCCCAAAAACTTGTAAGAGGAGGACGCCCTGCTTTCAAGTGTGTGAGCATCATTCTTTATCAAGAAGTTCTACTTTAATTTTGTCTGTTTTGAAATCTTTTCTTAATCGCCTTTCAACAAGCTTTGCGAGCACTTTTTTCGACATAATCTCCTCGCCAATAATTGTATAATCCCAGATAACTTTGTTATCTGCAATGAATTCATAAGATGTATAACATCCATCACTATATTTTAGATTTATCCCAAATCCTTTTTCCATCGCTTTTTTCACGAGTTTCATTCGCTTCGATTTCGCAAGCTCTCTCGTGTTTTCCACGCTCGCATCCAATGATGCCTTAATTTCTTCCTTCAGCTCTTTTGGAAAAGTTATTAGATATTTCGCCATTTTAACTTACTTTGTTGCCATTAATAAATTTTTTGCAACTTCATTCAAGCTTGAGCTCACAGCCTGCAGTCCCTCGACAATCTTCCCCTGTTGTTTCATAATCAAAATAACCGCTATCAATACAAAAATTAATACAATCCCAACAGCAATATAAGGCAACAATTTTTCAAATTTGCTCACTTTTGAGTATCTGTCGCTAATTTCTTCAATAGTTTTTAAAGCCATATAAGTCGCTTCAGTATCATAAACATTGTGGATTTCTTTTAGTTTTTCATAATCAATTTTTACTTCGATTGGTTTGTAATCGTTAGGCGAAAGTTTGAGTAAGTTAAGCATGTATTTGTATCTTTTATGATCTATTGGTGAAAAAAATTTAAATGGCACGACGCCAATTTCAGTTTTTTTTGGATCTTTAATTATAACTTTATATTCGCCAGTTGCAGTGTCAAAGTAATAAGTTCCTGATACAAAATAAGGAATTATTTTTTTTCTCTCGACGTATTTGTCCTTTTTTTGCTCTAGATATTCGAGCTTTGAGTGGGTAGGGTAAATTCTTACAAGCAAGATATATTCTTTATATTCTTTTATTTTGATTATCAACCAAATGAGAAAAGTTATTATAGTGAGAGCAATAACTGCCCAGAATATATATTGCCCAGACGCGCCTAAATAATGTGTTATCTTGTCTATTACATTTACCATTTTACTTTTCTTTCTTTCCTTTCTTTTATGTTACTTAATCCTAATCCTCTTCTTCCTCTTCCTCACTCATTCGTCTATATACATCACTCATGAAAACTGCGAGATGTTCTTGTTCTGCAGGCACATAAACATACTCTTTGTCATTTTTGTAAACTCTATACCCTATAACTGAAAAAACAGCTTCGATGTCTCCTTTTTTATGTTTTTTCTCTTTTTTTATTTTTTCTTCCTCTTCTTCTTCATCTTCTTCCTCCTCTTCTTCGCTTTCTTCCTCTTCCTCTTCTTCCTCAAGTTCTTCGTCGATTTCTTTCTCTTTTTTCTTAAATTTGTCAAGCTTCATTTTTTGAATTTTCTTTATTTTCTTTGTAAAAATTTATAAGTTCTTGTATAGTTTCGTCGAAATTTCTCTTTTTCATTATTGTTTTTACATTAGTTAAGTTTGCATGAGTTTCTTCGCTTATTTTCAAATTTTTCTTAAATTTATTATCCATAAAATTTAATAAATTTAAGATTTAAAAATTTTTCGATTTATTTGTGTTTTTCTCTAATTTAATGATTATTATGTTAGGAATGTGTGGGCAATCTTTACGTTTGATAAAATATTTAATTACGCATGGCATAAGCCTACATGTAAGATAATGCTTGCAATTATTTGGGCAAATAATACTACCTTTCTTATAGTCTGTCATAGTATATTTCTTACCTTTCATAATTTATTATTTTAATGCGCCTATAAAAAATTTTTCGATTTGTTTCAAAAAATTTAAAAAGTTGAAAAGCATTAAGTAAATATGAAAAATAACATCGATATTGATGAAAAAAGAGAAATGGAATATTACAGAGCAGAAGTGCCAATGTATTCTCTCGATTATATGAGATATCACGAGTTATTAAAAAAAGCTGATGAGCTTGCAATACTTGTGTTGAGTGGAGATGCTTCAGCGATTAAATATTATTATTCTTGCCTTTTGACAATTTATATTAATTTCAGACCATTATTTTTGAAGGGTGTGGATCTTACTATAAGAGACAAAATAAGATTAATTAATGAATTATTTAAAGAATGGGAAGCAAAAAATACTTCGAAAATTAAATATTTTCCAAAAGCTCTCGCTGAAGAATTATTTATTTTGCATGCCAAACTTTTAATTTTAAAACAAAAAGTTGGTTTAGGTTTAAGATTAGAGAAAGAAGAAAGCTTCTTCAGAAAATTAAGTAAAGTAAGCTCACTTGCCTAAAATGGTTAGCTGGCGAAAGCGAGCAGTGCTTATTCTCGAAGGTTGGTATAATAAAGATATAAAGCAAGAATATGACGAAAAATTTCAGGAATTTTTGCGAGATTATCAAAGGCGTTTTTTGGCTGTGATTAAAGTTCTAAATCTTCGAATAAGGCATAAGTGGGATAATGTTATAGCTATCACTGGCGAAGAAGGTTCTGGCAAATCGGTTTTTGCTTATTGGCTTGCAAAATTTTTAGATCCAAATTTTGATTTTGAGAGAAATTATTTATATACAACATCAACAAAAGAAATTTTAGAAAAATTAACTGACAAAAAACTTAAAGTTATAATTTGTGATGAAGCAATTAAACAATTTTATAAACTTGATTGGGCGTCTTCCTCGCAAAAATACATTAATAAAGTTTATGCCGTCGCAAGAAAAGAAGGAAAAACAACAATTCTTTGTATGCCTCGATTTACTGATTTTACAGAATTTTTTAGAAATCATAGAATAAGGTTTTGGTTTCATATTTTATCGAGGGGAGTTGCAGTTTTATTTGTGCCAGATTGGAGCCCATTTACAAAAGATCCTTGGTGGATGGATAAGAACCAAAAAGCTATTGAAGAAGTTACAAAATACATAAAAATGACAAAAATAGATATCGGAAAAAAAATTTCATTATTAAAAAGAACAAAAAATTTTGTAACAGCATTAATTTTTCCTGATATGTTACCCGAAGATAAGGAAAAATATTTTGAAAAAATCGCGTCGTTGCGTTATGAGGATATTAATCCCGACGAGGAAGAAGGAAAAAAGAAAGAAAGTTCACGAGAGAAAAAATTGAAAAAGAGTCTCGCATCAGCAATCGCATACATGCGATTTCAATCAAAGTTAACTTGGCGAGAGATTTCTCGACGATTAAACATCTCTGTGGATACTGCAAAGTTGTACCTCTCTGCCGATAAAAATTATAGTAAACTTTTACAGAGGGAAAAAGAAGAGCGCGAGCAACTTTTTGCAAAGAAGAGGCAATTAGTGAAATTGCCCTTTGTTTAACCCCCCCTCAACAAAATTTTTGGTTAAACCCTTTTAGAAAAATTTAAAAAGTTTATTAAATTTAATAAATATATGATGAAAAAATTCAGGCCTTGGAAACAGCAAATAGCCTTGCAAAACCAAGATATACCAAGCCCAGAAGAAATTTTAGATATGATAGAAAAAGTTCCTTATCTCAAATGGAGAGCCCTTTTTTCTCTAGTATATCTTACAGCAGCAAGAATTAATGAAGTTATACAAGTTACAACGCCTGAAGATTTTAGGATAATCGAACGTGATGGCAGGAAAATTCTATTGATTACTCTTTACAATGAAAAGCATAAGAAAAGGAAAATTAAGAAAATTCCTATTGTACCAGTCAATATTGTTGAAAGAAAATTAGCTAACTATGTTATAGAATATACTAACCTTTTTAGTGATGTGAAAGATGTAATGTGGAATATTAGCCATCAAAGAGCTTGGAAAATATTTAAGAAATATTTAAAAATGAATCCTCATTTTTTAAGGCATATAAGGTTAACCCATCTCGTGACAGAATACAATTTTAATGAACATGAGCTAAAAATGTATGCTGGATGGACAGATACAAGGCCATCAAGCCGATATGTTGAGATGCGATGGACAGATATATTAAATAAATTTAGCCAGAAAAAATGACAAATGAATTTAAAATTTTAATGAATGAACTTACAATTTTTGAAAAAATTTTACTCATATTTGGTTTAATATTATTTTTAATTTTATTTTTAATTATATGTATAGGTATTTTTATTCATTCAAATCCTTGTCAAGATCTTAATAATCTAATTTGTATTTATGGAACCGTAGCTGTTCCTAATACTAATCCTTAATTTCTTAAAATTCTACTTTTTCAGCAAAGAATAACCAAATTATAGCAACTACTAATGCTATTATACTAAAGATTAAAACATTTGTTCCTATAAATCCTAAAATCCTAAAGATTGTTGCAATAATAAATGTTATGAAAGCTGCTGCTGCAAAAGCCTGATGTGTTTTATAAGCAAGTGTTTTTATTGAAATAAATGCAATACAAAAAATCATAAAAAGAAAAGAAGGAGCAAACCAATTATTTGTAATTGTATTTACATAATCAATAAGTTCTTTCAAATTTGTAATGTTTTGTGGATATGGATATGCCATTTTTACGTTTTATATATTTTTTCTTAATATTGCGCTCACAATTGCGAATGATATTGATATTGTAAGTATTGTTAATATACCAAGCACAATTTCACTTGGAACGCCAATATATAATGCAATATCTTTAATAAATTGGAAAGGTATAGTAGCAATGGATAAAATAATTAAAAAAAAGCTTCCAATACCTTCAAATAAAACCGATAAACCTCCAGCAGTTATACTTTCTTCACTAAACAAACCTATCATAGGATCAGTTTTATTTTTCAGTTCATCTAATTTATTCCCACTTTCTATAATCTTTAAATCAATACTTTGATTAGTTAAATCTTTATATTGTTCATTAAAATAATAAACAAAACCTGCTATTGCAAATAATACAATGCTCATCACCACAATTGCTATTAAATAATCTTTTAGTAGCATTTTATCATTTTATGATTTTATTTTTATTATTATTATTATTGCAATCGAAATTATTAAAATCACAGCCAGATAAGGCAAAGCAACAAAACCAAAGATGGTTAATGTAATTAGCCCAATTACAGACATAATAATGGCTACTGCAGGATTGAATATTCCAACGAAAAATAGTGCGGTTATAACTATAGCGCTATAGATTAAACTATCAAGTCCAAATATTTTTTCTTTTTCAGAGAACTGAATTTTTCCAGTTACAATCTTGCCATCTAAACTTGAGGCTTCATAAACTCCTTCATATTCACTTAAGAAACCTACAACACTGCACTCAAAATAATCTGCAACTGATGATGATTTTTTTTCACAAACTAATTCATTCTCTTTAACATTTCTATGATAAATTGTTAATTTAAATTCTTTTAATCCCCCTTCAAAATTTGTTGCATCATATTCAAATTTTAAAAGCTTATTTTCCTTATCATAACTCCAGCTATATTTTAGCCCATAATCCTGAAGAGTTTCAAAAAAGCTCCCTGTTTTGCTCGCGATAATGTTAAATAAACATGGTATAGATT
>JAWCDI010000109.1:0-3754 GCA_044343505.1 Candidatus Aenigmatarchaeota archaeon
TATCGCTTTCAAACCTCTTAAAGTGAGGACGTAGGAATTACCTTTTTTCGTGATAAAACCATTTTCAAGCAGACAGTTTAGATGCTTGTAGACTTCGCTGCTTCCTATCGGTATTCCCATTCTTTCGAACCACTTTGTAATCATTGTATAGCCCATCGGCTCGCTCTGTAATATGAAGAGCAATAACAGCCTTTTTCCTGAAGCAAATGTTTGACTTATATCAAAAATATCCTGTATTGTTTTTTCGTTCATATAATTACCTTAAAGTAAGTAAAATTTATAACCTTTTAATGAAAAAGAATTTAAAGTTTATTGAAATTTTGGCTAAATAGGAACTCCTCTTGAACAACGATAACAATCAAAATTGTTTCCACATGGTTCTCGTACACAAATACCAAACCCACAGCTTTTAGAACATTCACCTAATGTTTGAAGACCACAAAAGCTACAAGGTACTATAGTTGGAGGTGTCGGTGTTGTAGATGTGATTATAGTAGGTCTAGTGGTTGTTGGTTGAGTTGTTGTGGGTAGGGTGGTTGTTGGTTGAGTTGTTGTGGGTAGGGTGGTTGTTGGTTGAGTTGTTGTGGGTAGGGTGGTTGTCGGAAGTGTAGTAACTGTATAAGCAACATAAGGAGAATAGTAAAACGTGAGTGTTTGAGAATAACCTTTGTTAAAAACCATTAATTTATGCATACCTTCACTTAAACTCCAACTTGCTATAACTCTACCAACATTGTTTGGTTGAATACTTCCACCATCAATACTAAAACTTACTTGTGTGCCGTCTACAACAATCTTTAAATTATTCGCTAAAATAGGTTCGGTTCCCAAGTTAGAAATAACTATTATATTTCCAGATACTTCCAATATTTGAAATGCATTTTGTGTTTGCCTTTGTGCTATGTTGTTGATAAAAAAATATGCGCTCCCAGCTAAACCTATGGTTATAACTACGAGTAAAAGTGTGGCTATGACGCTTGAAATACCTTTTTTCATGGTTATTTAATTTTTAATATTATCTTAGTAATATTTAAAAACAACACACAAAAAATAATGCAACTTTATGGTGATAATTATTTAAAATTAATGTTTAAATATTTGTCAGAAATTAAGTGATTTTATGGCCATAAAAACAGATTCGAAACAAAGTAGAACCAAAAAAATAGACGAAGAGTTGAAACAGCTTCTTGAGTCAAAATTCAACAAAATAAAAATAATAGGTTGCGGCGGGGCAGGAAATAATACGATCACTCGACTTATGGATGCTGGAATAGATGGTGCGGAAACTATCGCTATAAATACTGATGCGCAAGATTTAATTTACTCTGAAGCTCACACAAAAATATTGATAGGGAAGACTCTCACTAAGGGTTTGGGTGCTGGTGGGGATCCTCAAGTAGGAATGGAAGCAGCTAAAGAAAGCAAAGAAGAAATAAAAAAAGCTATAGAAGGAAGTGATATGATTTTCATTACTTGTGGCTTGGGTGGAGGAACCGGTACTGGTTCGGCACCAATAGTAGCTGAGATTGCAAAATCGATGAATATATTGACTGTTGCCGTGGTTACTTTACCCTTTAGCATGGAAGGTCAAGTGAGAATGAGAAATGCATTGCAAGGATTAAAACAATTGAGAAATAATGTGGACACGATTGTTATCATACCTAATGACAAGCTATTAGATGTTTTGCCAGATGTTTCCCTACATAAAGCTTTTAGGGCGTTGGATGAAATATTGGTAAATGCTGTTAAAGGTTCTGTTGAGCTCATAACCACACCCGGATTGGTAAACTTGGATTTCGCTGATGTAAAAGCTGTTATGAAAGAAGGGGGATTAGCGATGATTGGCTTAGGCGAAAGCAACTCGGAATCGAGAGCAATAGAAGCGATAAGCAAAGCAGTCAATTCACCTTTTTTGCCTGTTGATATAGAGGGTGCTAGTGGAGCGCTGATAAGCATAACTGGCGGATCTAATATGACTTTGGGTGAAGCAAACGAAATGGTAAAGTTTATTGCTGAAAAATTGGATGAAGATGCTAAGATAATTTGGGGTGCGAAAATTGATGATTCTTTGAAAGATAAAATAAGAGCGATGGTTATAGTTACTGGAGTAAAAGAAAAAGAAGTTTATGGTCAAGTCAACATGATTCAAACTTTGAAAAAGAGTAATAGACTTGAAGAAATTTTGGGAATAAAGTTTGTAGGGTAAAATTATGACAGAATTAGATTTTGACAAGTTAGAGGCATTTTTAATAGCTACTACACGTAGATTTTTAGATTATTTAGAAGAAGATCCTTCAATTAAAAGAATTAGTACACCCTACAGATCACAGAAGAAAAAAAGAGAAGGAGAGAAATTGCAAGAGAAAATTTAGAAAAATTTTTAAACTCTCCTCACGAAGAGCTTAATAGAATAAAACATTCAAATTTAGGTGTTAATATATTGTATCCATCACCAAATATAAAAAGAAGTCCCTCTTCATCTTCTAAGCTTAGGGATGGGAATGGTGGCTACAGCTATCTCCGGAAATCCTTTATATCTGCTTTCCCCTTTACCGTTTTTATTAATGAGTTATTTTTTTCCCCTACTCTCGTAGTGTACCTGAAGGTTATGAGATAGATGATGATATGGGCAATCATAAAATTCCATCAGGTATGAGATTGGTGTTTGGAAGGGAAAAACCTTGGTTAACAGGTTATCTCACCCAAATGGCTTTAAACCATTATCTAACTCGTGAAAATCCATACTATGAAATTCTTACACGCCTTTAAATATTTTTAAATCTAGAATGTCTCCAACCTTTACCTACTATATAGCCACTTTTTTTCAGTCGTGGATAATAAAACCATAATAATATTGCTAAAAATATCAAGGCCAATGCTATGGCCGTCCATTTGAAAAATGTAGCTACTGTTAAACCTGTAATTTCTCTCTTTTCTTGCAGTGTTGTCGTAGTAGAAACAGGTGTTGTTGTTATACTCTCCTTGACTTGCAAATACATCGTTTTGGCATAAGTTCTCGTGCCATATTCAGATTTTGAAGGAAATCTAAAGAAAATTTTGTAAGTGTAAATCTTTGCATTTTCAGGTATATGAATTTGCATCCTCATAATCTTTTCTTGTTTTGGCTGCAAAACATCGATTTCCTTTGGCTCGAACGCATACCATCTAACATCGAAGCCTTCACTATCAACTAAAGGATAGATATCATAAATTGGATAATCTAATGGATTGTAGAATTTTATTTCGATTGAAACTTTTTCGCCTTGTAAGAGCTCCACTTTGCTTGGCAGAGTGATGTTAATATCACCTTGCTCTCTAAAAATTAATGTGGTTGTCGTTCCTTCGCCAACCCTCCCTCTCGAATATTCGTAAGCTAGCTCGTAAGAAATCACATACGATTTCGATAACTGATTATTATTTTCATTCCTTTCAAACACACTATTTTGTTGATCGACTATTGCTTTGATTTCATGATGTCCTTTGGGTAAATTTTGAATCTCTAAATTTACTACATATTGCTGGTTTGCATCGAGAGATGGAATGTTTTTACTCTCAAGCAGCGTTGAATCAAACAAAACAACAAGATTAAAGTTTCTTGCAATGCCACTTCCTATGTTTTTGGCCGTGATCCTTACGTTTAGTTTTCCTCCTTCAGTTGGCTCATCCAAAAAATTTATTGATTCTATTGTTAAATCTGGTAAACCTATCAAAAAACCTCTATCATATATATAATCATAATTACCATCTGCGTCTA
>JAWCDI010000110.1:0-3733 GCA_044343505.1 Candidatus Aenigmatarchaeota archaeon
TAGCCAGCTTTTTTTACTCTTTGTGGCAATTCTCTATCTTCTGCAAAATTTATACTTTCATCATATCCTCCAACTTCTTTTAAAACTTCTTTTCTAAAAATTGTTGGAAATTCCCATGCCTTTTGTCTTCTTGTTGCTAATTCTATTTGAACAGCTAAAGCTTTTTGTATCCAATTATTTTTTATTGGTATGACAACTGGTCTTGCGCACTTAACTTTTTTATCTTTGAATGTTTTGTAAATTTCTTTTAAAAAATTTTTGTTAACTATATGATCAGCTTCTAAAAACACTATTATGTTTCCTTTTGCATTTTTCCAACCTAAGTTTCTAGCATTGGAAACACCAAGCTTTCTTTGAACAATTACTCTGCAATTATAACTTCTTGCTATTTCTCTTGTTCTATCTTTAGATTTTCCATCAACAACAATTATTTCATAATTTTTAAAATTGTTTTTTCTTATGCTTTTTAATAAATCTCCAATGTTTTTTTCCTCATTTCTTGCTGGTATTACAACCGAAATCATAAAATCAAATCAATTTAGTATATACGTCCATAATTTTTTTTGCTATCACTTTCCATTCGAAATCCTTTGCAATTTTTCTACCTTCTCTACCCATTCTTCTTCTCAAATTTTTATTTTCTAGTAGCAATCTTATTTTTTCTGGGAATTTTTCTATCGGAACTATAAAACCACACCTTTCATTTACAATCTCTCTAAAACAAGGAAAATTAGAAGTTATAACAGGTATCGAACAACTCATTGCCTCTAATACAGGTATTCCAAATCCTTCGTATAACGATGGTCTTATCATCACATCACTCTTATGGTAAATTTTTGGTAATTTGTCATGGGAGCAATATGGAATTATTTTTATATTTTTTATTCCAATTAGCTGTTTTTCTAATCTTCCTCTACCAACCAATATAAAATTAGCATCTATTTCAGAGGACCATTTAGGGATAAAATGCACACCTCTGTATTTCTCCAAAGCACCAACATAAATAACTGTGGGTTCATGCTTACTCCTTTTTGGTCTAAATTTTTTTGTATCAACACCATTTGGAATATAAATTGAATTTTTTACTTGGTTTTGTAAAAATTTTGATACAGAAATGATTACATCAGATCTTTCAAAAGCTATTTTATGTGTAATATAAGTTAAAATTGTTTTTACTTTTCTTTTTATACTGTCCATATATTTAATGGGCACTATTCCATGCCACGTGTGGACTAATTTCTTTTTAAGAATAGATTTTGCAATTGTAGCATAAAAATTCATCGGAAAATAATGTGTATGGATTATATCGTAATTGCGTAATATATTCATTAATTCGTGATAATTATGAAATGTATAGATGTTATTTTTTGATTTAACATTGGCTTCAATTAGAGTTTTCGTAATTATATCAATCTCATTAGGATAAAACTTTGAAATTTCTAAAATATATGTATCAATTCCACCTCCATCTCCCAGCCTGTCGGTTATCATTGCAACTTTCATTTTATTAACTTCCAGCTAAACACCCCATACAATAAGCAATTCTTTTAATTAGATTCAATAAAAAACCATAAAAAAACCCCTTTATACTTTTACTTTTTATAGCTATTTTAATTCCTTCAAGAATGAAATAAAATAAACCTAGAAACAATAGAAACAAAGAATAAGTATAATTAATGAAAATAAAAACTAAAATTAATGCTAAATATCCAAAGAAACTAAATATAAAAAATGCATTTTTCTTCATTTTCCATATATTTCCACTTTTTTTGTCTCCAATTCCATATCTGTAGAATTGTTTGAAAAATTCTTTCCAATTTTTCCTCATCCTCCAATAAACAACAGCATTTTTAGCAAAAGCAAACTTATATCCTTTCTCTAAGAGTTTCAAATTAAATTCTGTATCTTCTCCAACTTTCGAATCTGGATATCCTCCAACTTCTTTCCAAACACTCTTTTTTAAAGCTATACTTCTCGATGACATTCTTGAAGGATTTAAAAAAATCTCTTCATTTTTAACTATAACCAATCCTTGAAAATATTCAAAATCATTTGTGTAGTAAGGTCTATAAATTCCTACAACGACATCAATATTTTTATTCTTAAAAGGTTTTGTTATATTTTTTAACCAATTCTTATCTAGAATACAACCGCAATCTGTTACTGCAATTATCTCATTTTTCGCCTTTTTTATAGCAATATTCCTCCCTTTTCCTATTGAAGCTCCTCTTGAAACTATAAGTTTTATCCATTTAGCTTTTACATATTTTTTAATTATTTCAACCGTTTTATCTGTCGAACCACCATCTACTATAATAAATTCATCAGGTTTTTTTGTTTGATTCATCACAGATTCCAAAAATTCTCTTATGTTATTTTCTTCATTGAAAACTGTGCACACCAAAGAAACTTTCATATATAATCCTCAATTATATCTACAATTTTTTTACTTACTCCTACTTTGCCAAATGGATTTCCTGTATTTCTAATTTTTCTCTCCAAGAAATTTAAAATAAAATCAATATTTTTATTTATGACCAAAGTGGCTACACCAGCTTCTATGGCTTCTGGCCTTTCTGTCTTCTCTCTAAATATTAAACATGGTTTTTTAAGAATTGTGCATTCTTCAGCCAGACCTCCGCTATCTGTTATAATTCCGAGTGAATTTTTAAGATAACCTATAAACTTCGAATATCCCATAAGGTCTAGAATTTCTATATTACTTTTTTCTAATTCCTTCCACAACCCAAATTCTTTTAGTTTGTACAGTGTGTTACTATGTACGATCAGCAAAACCTTGTAAGGCAAGTTAGTTATCAAATCAACAAATTTTTTCATTCTTTTGTAAGAGTTTACGTTTTCTTGCCTATGAATTTGAGCAATAACATATTTCCTCTTTTTGGGCTTTTCACACCTCTTTTTTACAATATAGTTAACAGCATCTACAATTGTGTTTCCTGTCAAAAAAATTTTACCGAATTTTATTTCCCTTCTTAAATTTTTCACCGCTCTTATGGTTGGTGCGAAGAGCAAATCTGACAATTTATCAGTTATTCTTCTTGAAATTTCCTCTGGAAATGGCTCAAACAAATCATAAGTCCTTATTCCAGCTTCAATATGGCCAATGAGAGGTCTGTTTAAAAAAATACTTCGTGAAGCTATTGCTGCGGCAGCCGTTGCCATAGTATCTCCCTGACATAGAACTACTTTAGGTTTTATTTCACTTATTACATTTCTTAATTTTCTGGTAATTTTAAAGTTCCAAACACTTGCTTTAACGACAGACTTGAAAAGATTACCCTTAAATCTTCCGGATTTTTCTTCTGTGAAATCAAGTTTTATTTTAGGTTTCTTTACTTCAAACTCTTTTCTTAACTCTTCTATGTTATGTTGTCCTGTATGGATGAAAACCCAAGGAATATTTCTTTTATCCAACTCTTTCATCACAGTAAAAGTTTTTATCAGTTCAGCTCTTGTACCAAGAATAAATGCTATCATGCCACTATTTAAAATTATAAACAGAAATTAAATATGGGGATAAAGGTACATTTATTAGTTGGTAATTTGCCTTTATATTCAGAGCTGCTTGAAACTCCACCAATTGGAATAGAGTATGTTGGCAAGCCATTGATAAAGGTTAAATATTATTCTTTAGTGAGTGAGCTTACAAGAAAATTAGCAGTAAGGGCAATTGAAATTTTAAAATTACCACGTATGACTTATGTGAAAACTA
>JAWCDI010000111.1:0-3703 GCA_044343505.1 Candidatus Aenigmatarchaeota archaeon
CAACGCTAGACCCGACCACTTGTTTTTAATGATCTTCGATCTTGGTAAAGCGATCATTCTATTGCCCTCCTTCTATTTTTTTGCCTTTTTTTCGTTTATTTAACTGTTGGCGGATTGATGCCAAATTTGCTTTCTCTTTAACTCGTAGGTGCCAGCCATTTCTGCAAGTTCTGGTAATCGCGTTTTCAATGTTCGTGAGGATAAATCAGACGATAAGGTAAATACGCCTTCTCTACGAGATTTTTCTTGGCGGGGGTGGCCGAGCCAGGTCAAAGGCGCGGGATTTAGGGTCCCGTCCCGTAGGGGTTCGGGGGTTCAAATCCCCTCCCCCGCACCAGGCTTTCGGTAAAAGGCGAAACGTTGTGAACTTCTTTATAAACCCCCTATGCAAAAATCGAAGTTCACAAAGTCTTCACATAGATTTTTAAGGAAAGTCGGCCAAAGATGAAAAGAAGAGTGAGTTGCAGTGAAATGCCCCTGAAAATGGGGATTGAAAGCTTATCACTGCTTTCACTGCTCGTAAAATTACCTGTTGTTGCAGTGAAATGCCCCTGAAAATGGGGATTGAAAGTCTTTGTAAATCACGCAAAACTGATTTTTAGCGCGTTGCAGTGAAATGCCCCTGAAAATGGGGATTGAAAGAGCAACGCATCTGCTACCAGAGATTTTGTTATGCGGTTGCAGTGAAATGCCCCTGAAAATGGGGATTGAAAGAGATGAGAGAGCTCTTCACAGCCATATTTTCCCTCCGTTGCAGTGAAATGCCCCTGAAAATGGGGATTGAAAGTTCCGTAAAATTATATTGTATGAAAATCACGACAAGTTGCAGTGAAATGCCCCTGAAAATGGGGATTGAAAGTTGGGTTGGATTAAATAGTTATGCCTACACGAACAGAAAGTTGCAGTGAAATGCCCCTGAAAATGGGGATTGAAAGTTCCTTGCCATCGTATCTGCTTTTTGCCTTGAGGTGTTGCAGTGAAATGCCCCTGAAAATGGGGATTGAAAGCTGTTCAAAGGAGGGGTAGAATGCACGGACATCTCTTGGTTGCAGTGAAATGCCCCTGAAAATGGGGATTGAAAGTTGTTGAAGTTCCGACCACAACTGGGAATCTCATAGGTTGCAGTGAAATGCCCCTGAAAATGGGGATTGAAAGCACCTTATATTTGAATATAAGAAATTGATTATACGTTGCAGTGAAATGCCCCTGAAAATGGGGATTGAAAGTTTGATATACATTAAAGAAAGAAAGGCAAAAGTCAACGTTGCAGTGAAATGCCCCTGAAAATGGGGATTGAAAGTTCCTTCCCCCGATAATGATATGGATCAAAACAAAGTTGCAGTGAAATGCCCCTGAAAATGGGGATTGAAAGACATAATGGTGATGCTGTGGAGAAAAATGTAAAGTATGTTGCAGTGAAATGCCCCTGAAAATGGGGATTGAAAGTAAACCCGAGGCTTTCCAGAAAGTCGAAAACGTATTGTTGCAGTGAAATGCCCCTGAAAATGGGGATTGAAAGGTTGGTTCCTGCAACAGAATACAACTAGGATGTCGGGTTGCAGTGAAATGCCCCTGAAAATGGGGATTGAAAGTCTGTTCCCCCTTCAAGTTCAATGCCTACTGATCTAACGTTGCAGTGAAATGCCCCTGAAAATGGGGATTGAAAGCTCATGAAATTATACATATCTTTAATGTTCTCGTTGCAGTGAAATGCCCCTGAAAATGGGGATTGAAAGGATCTTCCGTTCGAATTGACGGAAGATACGCTATGTTTCAGTAAAAGATTTGGCTGACACTTTCATTTGGACTTGCCCGTTCGAATTTTAGCTCTCACTATAAGATGCCATGTATTTCCAGTGTGAAGAGTATACAAAATTCCATACCTTCCTGTCCATTTCCAGCCGCGCTCACCTAACTTTGGATGTCTTTTGAGATCGGGGTTACCGAGCAGTTCATGGACAAAATCCTCTGTAAACTCGTGAGCAACTAAATCGCAAAGCGATTTTCGCAGTTTATTAAAATCAAAAGACGTTCCACAATTTCCACATCTCCATCTGTTCCTTCCGATTTTTTCTAGAGAATTGTAGCAACACTGCGGACAAGTCAATTCCGCTTCACTCATGATCCGATCTGATCAAAAACGGCTATTTAAGACTTCCTGATCCGATAAAGGCCTTTCCCCAAAAACTCGATGATCCCGTGATCTCTTAATATCTGCAACTGTTGGCGGATTTTCGGACGGATGTGCTTGTTTTTCGGATGGAGCTGTGCCAACCTATTCTCAAATGCGTACACATCTCTGAGCGTGAACTGTTCCTGACCCAGCTCCCTAATGCAGGCAAGTACATCCGCTAACCAACCGCGAGAGCGGAGTGATTGCTCACGCATGAATATAAATCGGTTCCATGAATCCCTCACAACAGCCGCTGGTATTTCTCGACCATTTTCTATGATCGGAATTCTGGCGTCTGGGGGGAGGTTTCCTAAAAGAATGTTTGAACCTACCCAGCCACGCCTTCTAGCACTTTCTCCGAGAGGTTTCCGTTTTTCTATTATCGATTCCGTGATGAAATGTTTTGGCACTAGAAAAAGATCTAACACTATAAACCTCCTTGGATCATATCGAAGGAAAAGAAAATTCGGGATGGTTCCAGCCCGGATAGCTTCTATCTTTGGCGCATAGGCGGAATTCACAATACGATTCCCAAATGGATGAGATTGGCTTTTTAGTTGATATTGCTCGCTACAATTTGGACAAACAAAGTCAACGACTCGCTCTCCCCTACGTGTAGGAGATAGATGATCTGACGGACATGCTGGACAATACATATTCTCTTGAATCCAAGCCTCTGTTAAGATTCGCGCCCGCTGAGAGAAGCTTTTGTAACTAACGGCTAGTTCTGGTTTTAGTTCCAATTTCAAGCATATCCCCAACTACATTAGATAACGAAATGATCTAAAAGTTGCGGAAAGTTTGCTGTTTTCCCTCTTGCTTAACCGCGACCTTCCGATAACCCCGGCGGACAATTACTAATATTAGTTCTATCGTAGATTTTGTGACGATGAAAGTCAAGTGGTGGGGTCACGCCTGCTTCGAGCTCAAAAACGAAATCACAATCGTTTTCGATCCCCATGATGGTAAAGGTATTGGGCTCAAGCCACCAGAAACCAAAGCTGACATAATCCTCATTTCCCATCTTCACTATGACCACGCCGACGGGGCAGATCTTGTTAAGAAAGCACAATCTACTATTATAGCTGAACAATCTGGAGAATTCTCAGTAGCAAAAGCAAAGATAAAGGGAATCTCTTCCTATCACGATGAGAATTTCGGAAAGCTCAGAGGAAAAAATATCATATACGTCGTGGAAATCGAAGGCCTGAGATTTTGTCACCTCGGAGATCTTGGCCACGTCCCGACCGACGCACAAGTGAAAGATATCGGAGAAGTCGACGTTCTATTCGTTCCGGTCGGTGGAACATACACAATCGACGCAACCGGTGCAACGAAAACGATTGAAAAAATAAAACCAAAAATCGCCGTCCCAATGCACTATGCAGTGAAGGGCCTAAAGGTGAAAATAGCTGGAGTTGAAGAATTTTTGAGAGAAAAGAAAAATGTCCGCAGATTAGAAACTGACGAGTTTGAAATCACTAAAGAGAAACTGCCTAAGGAAATCGAGATATGGGTATTCACAAAAAT
>JAWCDI010000112.1:0-3694 GCA_044343505.1 Candidatus Aenigmatarchaeota archaeon
CTCTATTTCCTATTCTTTTAGCTTCAAGAATTTTTCTTCTTTGCTCTTCAGTTATGTGCATACCCATTAAGAGATGATGATGAACAGCAATAGGAGGCTCTGGTATAAAAGTTGCTGTAGTTGATAGCGGAATTGATAACGGGAATCTTTCTTCTATTCATCCTGATTTAAGGGGAAGAATTGTTGGTCTTTTGGATTATACAGAAACTGATGAAAGTGATGGAATTGCAGAAGATCCTTATGGACATGGAACGCATGTTGCAGGAATAATCGCAGGAAGTGGAAATGCTTCTGACGGAAATTATACAGGAGTTGCTCCTTCTTCCCTTTTAATAATCCAAAGAGTTTTTAATGACTCTGGCGGTTGGGAAGGTCCAGAAAATCTTACTGTTCTTTTTAGCGATAGTAAAAACCTTGGAGCTCAAATAGTAAGTAATAGCTGGGGAAGATGGAGTTGGGGAGAATATACAGATCTTGATAAGGAAGCTGATGAGGCAGTAAGAAACTACAGCTTAATAATAATATTCGCTGCAGGAAATGATGGTCCTTACATGGAATCTACTCTTTCTCCTTCGAATGCAAAAAATGTTATAAGCGTTGGAGCTTCTGAAAATAATAAAACCTTGAATGCAACCTATGGAGGAAGTTATTGGGATAATCCTAATGAAGTTGCTTCCTTCAGCTCAAGAGGTCCTACTAATGATAAAAGAGTTAAGCCAGATTTAGTTGCTCCTGGTACTGCTATACTTTCAACAAAAAGTTCCTTAGCCCCAGATTACTATTATGGTGGTGTTGTTGAAGGAAATGGAGGAGATTATGGTTATCTCATGGGAACAAGTCAAGCTGCTCCTCATGTTGCTGGGGCAGCAGCAATAATATTAGAATATTTTAACAAAACATTTGGTTTCTTTCCTTCCCCCGCCTTGGTGAAAGCTTTGTTGATAAATGGGGCAGAGGATATGGGATATGGATATCCAAGCTATAAACAAGGTTGGGGAAGATTGAATATCAAGAATTCTATTATTGAGAATGAAACCAGAAAAATCATATTTAAAGAGGAAAATACCAGTATTTCAACAGAAAATTATTCTGCTTTCAAATTTTTTGTTCAAAATAATTCTATGTTAAAAATAACTCTTGTGTGGACTGATTGGCCTGGAGACCCTGCGGCAGAAAAAGCCCTTGTAAACGATTTGGATTTATTTGTTTTAACCCCTTCAGGATATATGAGAAGGGGAAATGATTTTTCCTTTCCTTATGATGATGAAAAAGATGATAGAAATAATGTAGAAAATGTTTTTATTAACATTTCGGAAATAGAGGAAGGGAACTATACTGTTGTAGTGTATGGATATAATATTCCTATGGAACCACAGAAATTTGCACTAGTTTTGAGTGGGAATTTAACTGAAGTTGAAATGCTTCCTGATGAAGATGTTTTTCCACCAGCAATTTGGGATGTTACTCCAGGAAATAATCAAACAACTATAGGAGAAGTTGAAATTAGAGCAAATGTTACTGATAATATTGAAGTAAGCAAAGTTTGGATAGAGTATTCGAATGATACAATGAATTGGGATGTTAGTGAAATGAGCTTTAACGGTGAAATTTATAGCGGAAGTTTAAATGTAACATCTGAAGGAACTTGGATATACAGAGTTTTAGCCAATGACACTTCGAGTAAAATTTCATCAAGTAGGTTTTACTCTCTTTGGACAGAAGAACCAAGAAAAATTTTTGTTGTTCGCTCTATGGGAACTTCTCCGTATGATCTAAACAATATGCCCTGGGAAAAATTGAACAACAATTGGTTTAATTATGGATTAAAACCTATAGTAATAAATTACACTTTCCTGAATATCCCAAAAATCACTTATGAAAATTTAACTGAATCGAAGGCCGATGTTCTTTTAATTGCTTCTGCTTATGACCAATTCACGTATTCTGAAATAGAAGCAATTAAAAGATATACCAAAGAAGGACATGGTTTAATAGCTACCGGAAGAACTTTATGGTACATTATACCAAATAACAACAAGCTTGCCCCTTTATTCGGAATGAGGGAAGATTTGAGTTATACTTATACTTATTTTAGTTATATAAACTTACTTAATCAAAACCATCCGATTTTTAGAAATATTCCTTTAAATTATTCTCCTAATTATCCTCTTTCTTGCGTTCCAAGTGATTATTCATGGAATGAAAGTGATTTAGTTAGAGGTACTTTTATTTCCCTTTCAGATAATAATGTAAGTGCGATAATAGTCAACAAATATAAAAATGTCAGCTACATTACCCACATGCCAGAATATTATTCGAGTGAGTATGATATTCAACTACTCTACAACGCACTTACTTGGAGCAATTATACTCCAGAGCAGCATGATTTGGAAGTAGAATGGATTAAAATAAATAAGCCTTATGTAAGACCAAATGAAAATTTCACTTTAGAAGCAAAAATTTCAAATTATGGAATTGAAAATGAAACAAATATTAGTGTAATGTTTTTGGTTAATGGAACTAATGTTGAAAATAAAACTATAAACTTAAGCTCTATGGAATCAACTCAAGTTTATTTCAATTACTCAAATTCTTCAACGGGAATTTTCAATTTATCAGTTTATGTTTTTGGAAATGAGAGCGAAACATTATTGGAAAATAATGTTTTATCAAAATTTATTATGATAACTAATGCCGATGTGATCTTAGTAGATGATGATAGAGCTTCTTACTATGAAACTTATTATGAGCAGGCTTTGAAAGATAATGGAATAGATTATGTTTTATGGGATAGTAGTAAGTTTGGCACACCTCCAAATTCTACTCTTATGGATTTTAATATAACAATTTGGTTTACTGGTAATGATTGGATAACTACATTAACAAGTGACGAAATTTCTTCGATTAAAGATTTCTTAGATAATGGGGGCAACTTATTCATTTCAGGTCAAGATATAGGTTATTATCTTTATTACTCTAATTATCCTTTTTACAGAAATTATTTTCACTCTAAGTATATGAGAGATGATTCAGGTATTTTAAAAATAGAAGGGATGGAGGGAGATGGGATAGGAGATGGCTTAGTTTTTGATATTCATGGTGGAGATGGTGCTAACAATCAAATTTGGCCTGATGAAATTGAGCCTTATGATGAATTTGCAAATCCTATTTTCAAATATTTCCAGAATGGGTATGCTGGAATAAGAGCACAAACTTTAAAATATAACTTAATTTACCTTGCTTTTGGTTTTGAAGGAATAAACAATTCTCAAGATAGAAAAGAAATAATGAATCGTTCTATTAACTTCTTCTATAAATACTTATATGATAAACCACCTATTACTTTTCTTGATTGCCCAAATTATACTTACTATACAAATTCTCAACCAATTTGGCTAAACTTGACTGCTATAGATGATTTTAAGCTTGAAAATGCAACCTTATACGGAAATTTTACCGGAAACTGGCAAAAAAATGAAACTATTTTTATTTCAAACAATACAGAAAATGGAACTGCCTTAAACTTAGCAGAAGGAGTTTATATCTGGAATTACTTGGTTTATGACAATTCTTCATTTTATGATTGGGGCAATAAAAACTGTACTTTAATAGTTGATAGAACTTTGCCAATAATTTCAAGTGTAAGTGCAAGCCCATCCTATACTTATGCTACAATTTCCTGGCAAACTAATGA
>JAWCDI010000113.1:0-3679 GCA_044343505.1 Candidatus Aenigmatarchaeota archaeon
AAAACTAGACATATCTCTTTTATAGAAAAAGAAGTTAATATTCCATTAGAAAAATTAAAGTAATTTTAGCGACGAAAAACTCTTATATACTACATTAATATTCTTTTTCTACACCTGAATCCACTTGGATAACAGTAAAACTTATACCTAATTTTTTTGACAAATACCAACAGTAGCTAGAAAAGTAAACAGTCTTTAGTTAAATAATCAAATTTCAATTTTCTACGTACAAAGCTTTTAATTTAAGATGAACAATAAAATCTTTTATGAAGAAAGAGAAGAAAGATATAGTAGAAATAGGAAAAGCAATAATAATGGCAACTATGACTGTAGCTATAATAGGAATAATGTTTAGTAAAGAATATCTCAAGATAGGAATATCTCTTCTGGGGTTAATAATAGTTTCTTACATAGTTTACAAAATGGTATCTCAAAATTATAGCAAAAAATAAACCTTGCATGCCTTTTTCTATTTTCTAAAAATATGTGTTCTCTAATTCAGCTTCTCATCTTTGAAAAAATTAACGAAATTTTTAAAGGTAATAAACTATATAAAGAATCGATTATAGGGAATGATGTTTTAACATCTTCGAATGCATTGGTAGGAATATTTACATTTTTACTAGCTTCAAGAGGAAGGAAAACACTTCATAACTTTTAAATACTTTTCGGTAGTAACTAAATATTATGGTAAGCAAAACTTACCAAAAGGTGGAAAAAGAAGAAATAAGCAGTAAACTTTTTCCTGAAGTGAGGAACTTATCGAAAGAACTAGAAGAACTAGAAAAAGATGAAATAGTAAGGTTGTTGGAAAAGTTAGAAAAAGATTTCCGAGAAATTAGTAGCAGCTTTTATTATTCCTCGCCGATTGTTGAATATACCATAAAAGAAAAAGAAAAAGAATATTATATAAGTTTTGATCTCAAGGATCTTCTTCTCATAGCCGGAATTTCTGGCCTTTCCATACTTTTGGAGGGTGGAACAGGTATTGGAAAAACTACAATAGCTGAAATGTTAATGAAAGCTTTTTTTGGAAAAAACTATGCCTTTCTCCAAATTGACCCTTCTCTTTCTTTAGAAAAATTTATAGATATTAACTTCGGTGCTATAAAAGATGGAAAAAAACTTAGCGATGCTATAGAAAAGAACAAGATTATAGACTCGCCTGGTGTAATACTGGATGAAATAAATAGAGCACCACCAACCATTGTCAATCTACTCCAAAATTATATCACAAATGGGAGACTTGTATTTGAAGGTGGTAAAGAATTTTATCCTGGCATATATGTTGATAAAAACCTTGTTTATCAACTTAAAATTGCTACAATGAATGAAGGAGAAAAATATTCAGGAACGTATGAATTGGATAAAGCCTTAAGAGACAGATTTGCTGTCCAAATCAACCTTGATGCCTTTTCGCCCTCACGTGAAGATATAAGATGTATAATAAGATATGGAAATGCAAAAATAGAAAGCGAGGGAAAAGATAATCTTCAAATAGTGCTCACTCTTTTTAAAAAAATAAGGGAAATTCCTCTTGATCCCTGGGCTGAAGAATTTGTCATCTATTGCTCTCGAATAGATCAATGCATTAGATCTCCCCAGGGAAAGAAATCCACTATACTCAGCTTTACTCCGCGATTTTGCGATGGATGTAGTGCTGCTGCACTTGATAAAGGTATTTGTGGTAACATTTCTGCACCTTCACCACGAGCAATAGTAGATTGGATCATGTTAGCTCGAGGCTTTGCACTGTATCGAGCATATAAATTTGGCGGAAAAGCTAGAGTAGAAATAGAAGACCTTATAGCTGCTGCACCCTTTACTTTATACTCCAAAATGGATATAAATCCTAGTTGGATAGGAAAATATTGCAATGGGAGTAAATTTGAAGCCTACAAAGAAGCTTTAGTTACAGCCTTCAAAAGATGGAAAAGAGGCTTAGAGGAGAATGAGGAGATAATAGATAAATTAGATAAAGGATTGCAATTGACAGATGAGGACTATGATAAGATCAAAGATTATACTCTAAGAGATCCGTGGTTCTTTGATGTGAGTTGTGCAATACATGCTTATCGTAAGCTATCAGAAACCAAAGAAAGAAATAAAAAGGAGGATAGGATATGAGAAAGAAATACGATAACCTTATAAAAGAGTTATTGATGGAAAAAGGATGGGATATTACCTATAATCTTTCTATAGAATATTCGCCAGTTAACTCATTAATATGTGGATGTATAGACAATTATGATTGGAAAATACAGCTCACAATAAATCCTCAACTTGACGAAAAAATTAATGAAATTTGTGAAAAAGAAAAACTTAACATAAAACTACCTACAAAAAAGATTATTCAATTCGTTGTAGAACACGAATATGGACATTGGGAATATTGTCCAAGAGATATTATGTTAGTTGAAAGCATTCTGGATGGTACCAGTATCGGTTTAAAAAAAGCCAACTTTAGAGAAGAAGAAATAGAAGAGTATACACTTCATGTCGCTAACCTGTATATGGATATTCTAGTTAATACTATTCACTCTCTGGGGAAAGAAAAAAAAGAATTTCAAGATGGTATGCTACTATTTTACATTGCACAAGCATATACAAATAAGAAAAAATATCCTGACTGGTATGGCATTTTTGTAGATGTTCAAATGAAACTGTTAGATTTGGTATATGGCAAAAAAACTGTAGGAAACCTTGTAGAGAGATTTGTGGATAATTATGATTTAATAAGAGGAGTTGCAAAAGAAATAATAGAAATTCTTACAAATAAAGAAATAAGCGAAAAAATTTACAATAACCGAAGAGAAGAAATAAATATTAAAGAAATAGTGAAAAACTTAAAAGATTTCTCATCATGGAAAGAAAAAGCTGAGTTATTTGCATCTATAATAGGAAAATACTTAAAAGATAAGTTGAAAGATCTAGAAAGTAGAACACAATTACCGTACTTTTTAGATAAAATGAAGAAAGATGAAAATTTTAGAAGACAAATTATTAGAGGGGGAATAAAAAAAGGAAGTAAACTATATTATGCTAATAAGGTAGAAGTATTTGATGAAATATACAAAAATATTGCTTCTGAGATAGTAATCAAAATAACCCAAAATCAAAAAGAGGAAATCTCAGAACCCTCACCCTATTATATAAGAAAGGAAAAAGTAAAAGAAAACTTTGAACTTAAAAACATTTATTGGCCCAAAACTCTTTTTATTGAAAAAATAGGAAGAGAAGAAGAAATATGGTTTTATAAAAAATGTGATCCGCTAAGAGAAGTTCCAAATAAAAGAAGAGTTTCTAAAAAAGAGGAGAGACTGAAAGATATCTTATTTATTGTAGACACATCCGACAGCATGGGGTGGAGCAGAAATCCATTAGATGGAAGTAAATATGATATAACTCTGCGAGCGATTTATGGTATTAT
The DNA here is from genome assembly GCA_044343505.1 of Candidatus Aenigmatarchaeota archaeon. Taxonomy (GTDB): domain Archaea; phylum Aenigmatarchaeota; class Aenigmatarchaeia; order CG10238-14; family SCSR01; genus JAVZGQ01. The sequence goes on from JAWCDI010000113.1 coordinate 3,431, forward strand.
AGAATACCTGGAAAAGAATAACCTGAGTACTTTATTGCACTATGGTTTAATAATTTTTGGGGGAAGTACAATTTGGAGCGGTTGGAAAAAATACAATCAACTTAACGAATTAAAGAAAATGCTATTTCTTAATTATTCGGGAGGATACACATTTCTTGATGCCAATATAATTGAAGAAGCAGTTTCTTCTTCACCAAACAAATTCTTAGCCTTAATGATAAGTGATGGTGAAATTAACGTAGATAGGGA
>JAWCDI010000114.1:0-3661 GCA_044343505.1 Candidatus Aenigmatarchaeota archaeon
CAAATAAAAGATGGCAAAAATGCGCAGGTTTTTGCCAAATAAAAGATGGCAAAAATGCGCAGGTTTTTGCCAAATTTCTTGAGGGTACAAAAGTAGAAAAATTTACTCATTTTCTATCTCTAGAAACCCTTTGAAACTACAAACTTCTATACTGTCTCTTTTCTTTCCATCTTTATCTCCTGGTACGAGCTCTTCTATTGAAATCGTGTTTCTCTTAGACAAGCTATTAAGTCTTTTTATGTTTTTCCTCACCTTATAAAATTCTTTGTCGGTAACTTTAAAAGTTCTACCATTGTAGTCTTCTATAATCCGCTCGATCTTATCCTCTCCTTTATGGATATATTGCGTGAATACTGACAGAAGTTTAGATTTAACTACCGATTTAATTAAATTTTCGTCTCTATTTCCATTTTTACTTTTCAACTTCGTTGGATTGAGACATTTTAATTCCTCGTAAGCAACAATGAACAAATCTTGAAATATATCAGCCTCCTCAATTATAGGACCTGCATATTCCAGTATCCTTTGAAGTTTTCCGTTCTTTTTTAAATACTCCATATATTCCTGTGCGACAATATAGGCTTGTTTTTTTAATTCTTCTTTTTTGTTTGATATGAACATTGTATATTCCCCTCTTTTTGTAAGTTTTCCCCTCTATGTAAAAAATAATATATATTTTTTAAAAAATTTGTCAATATGACATTTGTTTATATCTTTCAATATTTTTGTCTTAAATAAGTGACTACTTTTTCTTATTGAAGTTTTCTGATAGGGAAGTGAGTATAAGATCCGGAATGTTACTTAAAGCGATACCAACAGCTGACAGGATATGGCTTTCTTGTTTTTTCTTTTTAAATGCAGAGGGGAAAAGATAAGATGAAACGTCTATATAGTTGGTATCGACTATACTTTTCCAGGTTCTTGGGGGTATCAATTTTGTTTTAATTTTTTTGGCGTAGAAATATCCAGTAAGAAAGCCAATAGCATTTTGGATCTTTGTAACTGTAAACCAGCTAGCTTTTTTAAAAGAAGTTTTACTAAAGAAGAGAAAGTCTTCTATAAACACGTTGACTTTCTTTGTAGAAAGTTTTTCACATCTTTTAATGATTTTAACCATATAATCTGCCACTTTACCTCTTTCTTGGGGGTTAAAATGATGAAGACTCCAATGATAGGGAATAAACTTCAGACAATTTTTCTTTAAAAGAGTGTCAAGAAAAACTCTTGATTCAGATGGTTTTAAAGTTTCCTTTCTGGAAAATTTTGAAAAAACGTCCAACAACTTTATTTCGTTTAGATTCACAAATACTTCAAAAACGACAAACCCGAGAGAAAAGTTTATTCCTGTGTCGATTCCGGCAAGGAGTAAGTTTTCAATATTTGTCATAATGTAGTTTTTTTATTATTTTAAAAAGAAACTTCCCTTGATTTAAAGTTTATCTTCTGTTATATTGTTAATAAAAGTGAAATTTTTATAAGAAAGGAGAATAAAAATGAAGAGCGGAACTTTTGGGGCATATTTGAAACTTTTAAGAGAAAGAAAGGGTTATACACTGAGGGAAATTAGTGAGAAGTGCGGTATCTCTTTGAGAAGTTATTTAAGATATGAAGCTGGAGAAGCTTTACCTAAATCAAAACTTCTTGACAAGCTAGCAGAAGTTTTGTCTGTTAATGAAGGAGAGATAGAAGAGCTTAAAACTAGGTTAAATCTGTTAAGAGATCAGGAAATATCAAGAAGGGTTGGAATTTCAAATGAGCAACTTTTGACATTTGTCCCTTCTGAATATCTCCGAACTGACAAAGAAATGATTCCAACACTTGCCGAATACATCTTAGCAGATATGAAAAAGAAGGGTATAACGTCTGACATTCTGGCAGAAGAAGCAGGAATAGACAAAGTAAAATTGAAAAGCATCCTCTTAGGAGAAGAGGCTCCAGATGTTGATGAAATAAAAGCAATAGCAAGGGTATTAGGAGTTCCAGCAAGTCGCTATCTTTCTTTAGTGTTAGAAGTAAACGATCAGACAATGATCTTTTTCGCAAGAAGTAAAGAAGTAAGGGAACTGCTGTCCTCCCTTTACAGCCTTGATGAAGTAGAAAGAAGGCAAATAGTTGATATGTTTTTGACTTTTATCAAAACTTACTCTCAGAAAAAGGAATCAAATGTATAAACCCTTAGTTGTTGCAAGACGCATTATTGAGGAATTAAAGCTTTTAGGCCCTCCAGTACCTCTTGAAAAAGTAGCAGAATTAGCTCAGGCAAAAATTCTGGAGTGTCCCTTGAAGAATGACGGATATTCTTTTCGTTCTTCTGATTTGAAAAAGTTGATTCTTTCAGAAATTCCTTTGGAAGATTCACTAGTTGATTTTCTTCTTAACAAAGACGTTGATGATATAAAATATTTCATCTTTGTAAACAACAATTCCCCTTTTACCAGGAAAAGGTTCACCATAGCTCACGAACTAGGTCATATTTTTCTGGGACACTTTAAAGGATCCTGTGCACTTTTTTCAGGTAGAAATAGTTCACTGGAAAACGAAGCCAACATGTTTGCAGGGGAAATTCTCGTTCCAATTTCGTTTCTTAAAAGAGCCATATTTGGTTGTAATATGCGATCGGTTAAAATTTTATCTTTGCTTTTTCAGGTTTCAGAAAAAGTGATAGAGATTCAAGTTGAAAGATACAATCTTAAGGGTGTTGTTTTCTAGAGTTGTAGTCTCATCATTTCCTACTAAAATAGAACCACTAAAATAGAAATTAAAAATGAAATTGATTATAACTGAAAAACCATCAGTTGCTCGAGATTTTGCGAATGCTCTCTATGCAAAGTTAAAGGATGGATATTATGAAGCATCTAACTATTATATCACCTGGAGTTATGGTCATCTTGTTGATATTGACGATTCAATTCTTCCGAAAAGATGGTCGCTTCTTGACCTTCCTATTTTACTTAATCCAAAAGATTTCAGATATGTTGAAAGAAATGATCAGGCTAGAAAGCAGTTAAACGTCATTAGGAAACTGCTTAAAAGAGTTGATACTGTTATTATTGCCACTGACTTTGGAAGAGAAGGAGAACTGATAGCAAGACTGATTTTGTACTACCTCTCCTGGAAAGGTAAAACGTTAAGATTTTGGACAAGTTCTGCTTTAACCAAGGAGGTAATCCTTAAAGAACTTCAAAATTTGAAACCATCCAGTTTGTATGACGATCTTTTTTACGCTGCTCTTGCAAGACAACATGCTGACTTTCTTGTTGGAATAAACTTCACCAGGTATGTGACTTTAACTGTAAGAGAGTCTTTAAAACCACAAGAAGAAGGGGTATGGTCAGTGGGAAGAGTTCAAACACCAACCCTTGCTCTGGTAGTTGAAAGGGATCGGACAATTGAAAATTTTAAGAAAGTTTATTACTACGAAGTAGTTGCAAAGTTTAAAACTAACGACGGTTTTGAGTATGAAGGAAAACTTCGAAAAAGGGATCTTATAAAGGGCGAAAAAGTAAAAAAAGACCTAGTTGATGTTTTTTCTGAAAATTTTACCTTTGAAGAGGCAGAAAAGATTGTTTCAGAGTTGAAACCTTTTAAAAAGGGAGAAGTAGTTGAAGTATCTTCCGAATCAAAAAAAGAACTTCCTCCCTTTCCTTTCTCACTTCCCACT
>JAWCDI010000115.1:0-3640 GCA_044343505.1 Candidatus Aenigmatarchaeota archaeon
GGAAATACAAATTCATTTTCTGGAGAATTTACCTTATATTCTCTAACTCCTCCACAAGTGATAAGTGTTTCTTTGCCATCCGTCTATGTTGGAGATCCTAAAATTGTAAATATTACATGGTTTGATTCAAGCGGATTGAATTATATCTATATAAAAATAACTGTTTGTGACATTCCAGCGGGTGGAGGAATTTATCTAGATGGATTGCAGATATATTCTGCAGTTTTTGAAGCTACATTTGAGAATGAAACCGAAGGATGTCCAATAATTGTTGAATCCTATGCTACAGATATTTATGGAAATACCAATTATTGGACATGGATTTCCACACTTGAATCTCCACCTCCACCACCTCCACCTCCTCCACCTCCACCACCTCCAGCTGAAATAACTGGATACATGCTGTTTTCGAAATCAATTTTCGGAGTAGGCGGAATTATAATTCTTATAGCATTGATACTGTACTTCATGAAGGAAATGAGCTTTAAGCTACTGCTTATATTCCTAGTATCAGCTATATTATTGATAATTGCACTGGGATTATGAAACTTAAATTCTTTGTCAATGGAACCGAAGAGGATGTAAAAACTCTTGCCGAAGAGATAAAAGCTGCATTGGGAAAGAAAGGATTTCTTGTAAAGAAACTGATAAGAATTGAGAATGATTCAAATTCAATAACCGTGGATCTAAAATTTGTGGATCCATCCAATCCGATTTTTACAATGCAGTTACCCAAACTGATTGAAATCTTCGATCAGATTGCAAGAGCTAAAGGTTTACAGTTTTACGGTTACGATCTTGTCACTTGAATTACATAAATTATGAAGATCACAAGGGCAATAATTCCAATTAAAATCAGATAGTTTTCAAATGGAGAGGATCTGCATTTGTTATCCGCACATCCATAAGGACATGTTATTGTTTCATACTTTGTATAATTGTAGCAGATATCATCAATGCATTTTCTTATCAGAATTTCCTTTACGAGATTGTTTTCTTCACAATAATCCGAATTGGAGAGGATTATTTCGGTTATGAGGTTTGAAGCTTTATCAAATTCCGCAAAAATTCTCTTTGGATTATGAACATGTACTTCCCCACCCCCTCTTATACTATCAACTATTACTGAAGTTAGATTTGAAGCTTCAATTGCAAGATAGTCTATTGAAAATACATCATCCAGTTTTCCTGCTGATGGAGAGGAAGTATTAAATCTTAATTTCATCTGAGAATCATTAATATATCTTGATATATTATAGATCAGATTGTTAACGGTAATCCAGTTTGGAGATGGTGGAGCGTAATTTTCCAGTAATTCCCAAGACTGATTTTCAAAATTATAGATCCAGTATAAAACATTCTCTCCAGTACCCTTAAAATGAACCACACTTAATATTGATGCTTGAGAAAGATTGATCAAAGTTTCAGTTATCTGAAAAACGAATTCCACATCGAAATCATCATTAGCTTCTTTTAGATCCACCTTCTTACCATCAATTGCCCTTAAATCATTAATATTTCCAGCCAAGCTTCCTTGATTAACTATATAACTTGTGGGATAGAAATAAACCTTCGAATATTCCCAATAGCATACTGCAGATAGAAGATAGACCCCTTCCGAATAAGGCGGTAAATTCAGATAATATAAACCGTATCCTTCCACATTTATACACGGCATTTCCAGAATTCTGGTACCATTATTATAAAACATTGAAAGTATGCATAGGGCATTATCTTTAACTGTATCATTGTATATTAGTTGAAGAAAGATGGTTATCGGTTCAAAATCAAAATATTCTGTACCATGAATATTAATCTTCTTCAACAAATCCCCAAATTCCCAGTATTCTGGAAAATCACAAATAAATGCATCTGTTTTCTTATCATAGATGCATTTAATATTTTTGGCATGTGCTATGGAAATCATCAAAAATCCCACGAGAATTATGAAATATTTCCTTTTATCCATATTATCAACCCCAATATTCCAAAAATTGCTGCTGGAATTCCAAAAATTTTTACTTTCCATAAAATTAAAGAGGATAATGCCAGAGATATAAAAGTTACTAATTTTTCATGTTTTACTGCAAAGAAAAGAAGTGCTATGAATATACAGTATATGAGGATAAATGTCATAATTCCATTAAAATCGTTGATTTCCATTTCTGGAGAAAGCTTTGTCAAGTTTTCCACTATTGTTTTTGAGAAGTTATAGATATCTTCTGCAGTTATTATTCCTGCAGCCAAACCCACAATTAATCCTACAGCCAAAATCAGTGCTACCGCTCCTATTATTTCCAACCATCCCATTTTATCCTCTCAAACTCATATAGATTAATAGGAATCCAAAAAATATTGAAAATAAGATGGTGAGATATGGTGCAAAGAGGATGATATCATACCATAGCTGACCTTGATAGCTTGTATTTGAAATTTCAACGAGGATTGGAGAAAATGTACCTAGAACTACAAAGCTCATTATAATCAGGATGAATCCAGCCACAAACATGTACATTCTGGATTTTACATAAGCTATCGTCTCCTCCATAGCGTACCCACACTAAATGCTATCAAAAATAATAAGATTATCAATGCCCATGAAAATATGTCCATTTCTATATTCAATATTGGAAGTTTGACCTTGTACAATCTAGCCAAACTCCATCCTCCAGTTAATGGATTTTTCTTTGCTAGTTCTAATGCTTGTTCAATGGTTCCTATGCAGTATCCAGTGGTTTCATCGCATGTAGCACTACATGTTTCAACAATATAATCGCAAGCACCACCTATACAGGATCCTCTTTGAGAATGGGTAGGAGAAATACAGATAGCTCCACAATCGAGATCCGAAGTACAAGCTGCAGTTTTTCTATATTCCCATATCATATCATCCTCAACATAGATTCCGCCCGCAAAATGATTTTCCGCTTCGCTCCAGCTTGTAGCAGAAGTACATTTGACATTCAGTTTATAAGTACCAAAACCTATTCCGCTCATATTAATTCTAACAGGAGTATTTCCAAAATAAACTTCAGTTTTAGTCACATTTGGAGGAATCCACATCCTATCTGAGATTGTTAATGGGTAGGGATAGGAAAGATTCCATTTACAGAAAGTTCCAAACATATAACTTCTTGGAAAATCTTTTACTTCAAATTTCAAAGATAAATTTTGAGCTTCGGGATCGGTTTCATAGTAAAAGTATTTTGATGGAGAAAAAATGTATACAAATCCCTGTTTGTATACTGCATAAACAATGTACATAAGATATGTACTAACTGTACCATTTGTAAGTTCCACTATTTCGTAGCATAATGGATCTGAGGGATCATGATATCTTGATGCTTCTAGCGGACAAAACGTATATTTTTCTATAGCACTACAATTGTCGAAAAATGTATAATTGGTACATGTTCTATTAAATGGACAAACAGTAAGAGGACCCTTGTCGAAATTTTGTACACATAATGTACTATTTAACCCCCATTGGGGAAGTGAGTTATGGTAAAAGATTAATCTGTAAATTGGATCTGGTAATCCATTAAAAACATCTGGCACATACGCTAATCTTAATACAGTATTTGTGAGATAAAATTTTAAAAACTCCCTTTTAATCGAATAATATTGTTTTGTATCATAT
>JAWCDI010000116.1:0-3640 GCA_044343505.1 Candidatus Aenigmatarchaeota archaeon
AGAAAAAAAGTGGTTATTATTAAAATAATAACCACTTTAGTAAATTTCTGAAAAAAATGGTGATTATTATCTGTATATAAAATTTAAATATTTTTTATATTTTATTATTTTTGATGATTGAAACCAAAACACACGATAACATTTATAGCAGTTTTTCAAATTTCATTTCAAAAAATGAAATAAAGGAAATAAAAAAATTTCGAGACATATTAAGGAGAGAGTATTATTTGATTGATAGAGACACCGAAGTCAAGAAAGTCTATTATTTTCTCATAAAACTTTATATTTCAGGTATGTTGACGGAAGATTACACTATCTACAAACTAACAAAAGACTTTATTAATAAGAATAGAAAGAGAAAGCTCAAAAAAATCAAAAAAGAAAATGTTTACATAATCTGGAAATGTGTTAGACAATTAGAAAAACATGAATTTGTAAATCTGATTGGCGAAAAAGGAAAAGGTAGGAGCAAAAAGAAAAAAATCGAAATAACAAACAAAATATATTTTGCTTTGCTTTGTAAACTCTTGAATGAATATACGTTTTATTCTCCAGAATCCATACTCACTATTATTAGGAAAGTCTTTCCCATTCTCCAGCAGTTGGGCGTTTCATTTCTATTTAGAGAAGAAGATACAGAAGAGTCAAGACCACTTTCTGTGGTATGTGAGAGATTAATTTACACAACTCACAAACTAAAAGATTTAGAAATTTTAATTGAAAACGAAAATATGCTAGACTTCCTAATAAGTCAAAATGAGCTACCACCTTTGTTAAAGCTTTTTATTATTCTGGCTTATTATTTCTCTAATACAAAAATTGTAACAAATTCGGAATTTCGATCAAAAAAATATAAGAAAATTTTGAATTTTTTTACCAAAGAAACTGAAAAAATGATGAAAAGAAAAATAAAAGAAATGAAAAAAAGATATATAAAATATGAAGTTGCAAAAAAACTTAAAAAGATAATAAAATATTATAACAAGCTCTATAAATATGCGAAAGATGGTATTTGGAAGGAAGAATTTGAGAATCTTCCTTCAATAGATTTTTCTAAATCTTGAACTAAAAAATTTATGAGTTTGTGGTGGTTGAATGATAAAAATAAGTGAAAGAACACTTTATGAACCAATAACAAAATTTCTTGAACAAGAATTGAAAGCAAAAAGTATTAGTGAGGTAAGAATAGAAAAAGGTTGGATTGATATTCTCTTTAAATTAGATTCCTATCCTTTTGTTTTAGAAATTAAAGTGGGTGAAAAAGAAAGGGCGCTTACAGAAGCTGTTGCTCAAGCTTGGGAATACGCATCACAAATAGGATATGAAACAAGAAATGTAATCGCTTTAGTTTTTTCAAGGATAAAAAGCGGTCAAATAGTATTAGATGAAGAAAAATTTAAAGAACAGATTCTTTCAGAAAAGGTTAGGGGTTATATTCATACTGAATATTTGGATAAATGGGTTGAAGATGAACAGCTTAAGGAAGTTTTAATCGAATTATCTGAAAATTTCAAAAGAAAAGTTAGAAACATAGATTTTAATTCAATTGTTAAAGCTATAAGAGAAATTGTTCAAGACCTTTATGAAGTTATTAGACAAGCTAAAGTAGAAGAAATTTTCGAAGAAGTTAGTCACAAGCTTGAGCTTTTTACAAGCTTGGGAGAAATTAAAGATGAACAAAAAGCGAAAACTCAAGTTAGTATGTTGGCTTCATACCTTTTGTTCAACCAACTATTATTTTATCATATTTATAGCATCAAAGCAAAGGAAAAGAGAGTTGAAGAATTAAAACCGATTAAATCTCTTAATGAATTAGAGAAATACTTTTCTAAAATACTTGAAATAGATTATCAACCAATTTATAACATAAATTTAATTGACAAAATTCCAGAAAGAGTGGAAACTATAGAATTAATTAATCGATGCATAAAAAATTTGTTAGTAATAAGAGTAGAGCATATTACACAAGACTTGGCAGGAAGGTTTTTCCACGCACTACTACCAAGAGAAGTAGCAAAGGTTTGGGCAGCTTTTTATACAAATCCTATAGCTGCAGAAATATTAGCAAGATTATCTATAGATAGATGGGATGAAACAATTTTAGATCCTGCATGTGGTTCTGGAACATTGTTAACAGCATCTTATAGAAGAAAATTAGAATTGTATGAAAAACAGACTGGAAAAAAACTTGATGAAAACACAATCTCAGAGTTGCATAAAAGATTTATAGAAAACGACATCACCGGAATAGATATAATGCCATTTGCAGCACATTTAACTACAATTAATCTGGCTGCACAAAGATTAGATCAACCGACAGATAATGTAAGGATCGCATGTATGGATGCTTTAGAATTGGCCGCTAAGACACAAACCATAGAATTTAAAGAAAAGGGAATTCTTCTGAAACCACTTACAGAAGTAGCTCAATATACGCTAACAGGTAAAAAAATACCTATAAGGAAAGCCAAAACACTTTCTACAGAGGGTATAGGTAAAGAATTCTACTTAAAACCGGTTGATGTTGTTATAATGAATCCTCCTTTTTCAGATAGAGACAAATTACCAAAAGAATATAGAGAAAAACTAAAAGACTTTAAAGAGCTTGGAGATATATGTGGGCATCAAATAAATCTTTGGGGTTACTTTTTAGCATTAGCTCATTTGTTTTTGAAACCTAACGGAAAAATTGCTGCCGTGCTACCTATTAACTTAGCAAGAGGAGGTGCAACTAAAAAAATTAGAAACTTCTTAATTAAAAATTATTACATAAAATTTATAGTAAAACCTGTTTCTGACTTAGCATTTAGCGAGTCCGCTGCCTTTAGAGATATTCTATTAATTGCAGAAAAAAGACGCCCTAAAAAATCCGATATCACAAAAATTATATTTTTAAAAAAATCTGTTAGAGAAATGAAAGATGAAGATGTTTATAATGTGATTAATTTTGATAAAGATTATTTAGATGTTAGGGAAATTACCTATGAGGAAATATTAAAAAATAAAGAAAATTTAATGCCTTTCTTACTTAAATCTGTTGAAAACATATTTGAAAAAATTAATTCTTCACAAAAACTTTCTGATTTTGATACTAATTGGATAGAAATAGGTTTACCGTACAGACCAAAAGGTGTTGCTGATGGTATATTTATTACAAATCCTTTAGATGAGAGTAGAATTAAAAATGCATTCTCAATACTTTATAAAACAGATGACAAAAAAATTATTGTTACGATCAAGGGTCTTAGTAAAAATGAACAAAAAATAGAATTGGAAAAGGATTGTGTTGCTTTTGCGTTAAGAACAAATACAGGTATAAAAAAAATTAGTGTTTATCCAAATGAACTTGATTTTGTATTAGTTAAGAAAAAAGACAAATATTTACATTCACTTAAAAAACTGAGTACCAAAATACCAATACCGTTTCCATGGGAAGAGCACTTAAAAAATAATATAGTTAGAGATGGTTTTAATTTGGTAATCCCTAGAAAAATAGGTCTATCTTCACCAAATATACATGTAGTTTCCATATTTTCGGATAAAAAGATGGTTTCTGCAGGACCATCTTTATGGTATTTTAAAAACAATATTTTCAATATCGAAGAGCTAAAAATTCTTAACTTATACTTTAATTCGATAT